>DQHT01000129.1 GCA_003531115.1 Bacteroidota bacterium
CAAAACTATATTTTATGGCTTCAACGCGTGCTACGAGCGAATCTGCTTTATGAAAAATGAGTGTGTAATGCTCGGTTTTCCAAGGTTTAACGTTTTCCAATGAATCCTGTAATTCGAGGCAGTTTTGTCGAAGTGCATCAGCAACCTTAGTCTGAATTTCAGTTACTTCATAAAAAGGGCGCAAGACAGTTCCCCGTATTAGATTGTTACATCCCGCAATCAAAAGGATTAAAAGGAGATAAGGTTGAATTTTAGATGGATTTAGGAGGGACTTCAATGGAATAAATATTTCGGACAATTTACGGGTTTCAGGTTTGATTCAAAGGATTCTTCCTTTTTCAAAAAAATGGAGTTAGCTGTGTCGGTTCAACCTGTTGGTTCATCCTGTAGGTTCACCCNNCCCGAATTGGGTGAACCTACAGGATGAACCAACCATTTCCAATGTCAAAGAATTGTCAAAAGAACAATCTTTGTTTCCCGACTGCTTGTGCCATATCCCATGTAGTTGCACCCAATTCGGGCGCAACTACTACATCGGGTTGCTACATGACGTGCAACTACATGAGGCACGGAATAGGGTATAAATCGTTGTAAAAACGGGATTGTCAATTTGATGTCAAAATACAATGTACGGGTTCGGAAAAAACAATAATTACAAGGAAATTGGATAAATGAACCAGTTTAATAATAACCGCTATCAAAACAAAAGGCACAGGGCCTATTGGTGGAACTACGGATGGAATGGTTCTTATTACATTACCATTTGTGCTCATAAACGCCAGAAATTTTTTGGTCAAATTATCCGGAAGCCTGATGAAAGGGATAATTTAATT
This sequence comes from Bacteroidota bacterium, assembly GCA_003531115.1. GTDB lineage: Bacteria > Bacteroidota > Bacteroidia > UBA8524 > UBA8524 > UBA8524. The sequence continues at coordinate 834 of DQHT01000129.1, forward strand.
CAAGTGATGGAATTATCTGAAACAGGAAAAAAAATTCAAGAACGTTGGATGGATATTCCGGAACATTTTCCATTTGTTTCGCTAGGTGAATTTGTTGTGATGCCTGATCATTTGCATGGAATACTCTCGTTTAATAAAGGCGAAGAATTTAACAAACCCCTGTATCGTGAGCGACAAACAGAAATATTCTATGGTTACAACAACTGGAAATCAGGCATTTTGGGAAATGTGGTGAATCAGTTTAAACGAATTTGCACAATTCAATCCAGGGTTTACGAACCAGAATTCAAATGGCAACGTGGATATTACGATCGGATCATTCGTAACCAATTAGAATTCAATATTTTCACAGATTATATTGCCCAAAACCCTTCCAGATATAAAATGGAAGAAAAAGAAATTGGATCCATTTAAGAATCCTGTAGGTTCACCCAATTCGGGTGAACCTACAGGATTCGAAATGCCAATTCGGGTGAACCTACAGGATTCGAAATGCCAATTCGGGAGAATCAAGAACCCATTTTCCTCCTAAGCTCATCGCGTTCATAGGAAAGTTTTTCGATCTCTTCCTTCAAAGCCCTGTTTTTCAAAAAGAGAACGATAGTCAGGACAGGGAATGTAAATAGGATGAATAGGATGAATAGAAGAATAAACATCTCTCCGCCACTTGGAAATGCAATTAGGAACATAATGATCTTTTAATTTGGGAAAGAAATATACGATTTCTTTATTACACCAATCCAATACTCAAAACTCCCAACACAATTATGACCTTCAGGAGCGTGTTAACAGCCGCAAAATCTTTACGTTCTTTCGAATAGGCCAGCATGATCGCGGCGATCATCCATAAAAAAAAGGCCAGGAGCAGGAAGTACATAATGGGTACCCAGCCCTGGAAATGGTAAACCAGATAAATCGGTAAAATACCCAATGCCATCAGGGCATAGATCAGATTTTTAGTTTTGCGGATACCCAGCACCACTGAAATGGTCGTATACCCAAAAACAATATCTCCTTTGATCGCTTCCATGTCTTTAACGATTTCACGGATGAGCTCAGCCAAAACAAGGAAAATAACATACAGGATCAAGGCCCAGCTGAGTTGCCAGTAATAAACACAGACTACAAAAAAGGAACACACAGAAAGAAAGGTGGCGGTCAGGTTGCCGATAAAGGGCATCTTTTTCAGCTTATGCGAATAGAACCAAAGCAAAAAGGTAAAAACCCCGTAAAACAAAAACACCTTCCATCCCAGAAAAAAGCCAATGGCCAGTCCGATAAAATTAAAAAGGAGGTAGGTATTCAGTGCAAAAGTTTTGCTGATGATGCGGCCAATGATGAGCTTTTTCGGACGATTGACCAGGTCCTTTTCGATATCATAAAAAGCATTGATCAGATAGCCCCCGGCAATGATGATGCTGCTTGAAAGAACCAGAAAGTGGAGTCCGGGATTTGATAGGATCTCGATCCAGGTTTTGCCTTTATTCAATAAAAACAAGGCGGCCAGGTACTGTGCCAGAGCAATAATTCCAAGATTTTGCCAACGTACAAGCCCCAAATAAGCAAGGAATTTAATCAGTACTGTCCTTTGCTTTTTGTTGAGGTACTCGCCCATGATCCTCTAAAAACGGTGGATGATCTCCAGCTCGTATCCTTTTAGGTATTTTTTTGCTTTATTCAGGTCGGGGGTAAACCCGAGGATAAAGCCACCACCGCCACTGCCGCAGAGTTTGAGGTAATAGGCATTGGTTTCAATTCCCTGTTCCCAAAGTTTATGAAACAGGTCGGGGATCATCGGGGTGAAATTATCGAGCGCAAGTTTGCTCAGCTTTTTCAGGCTGGCGAAAAGGGGTTTGTAATCGCCTTTAAGGAAACTTTTGATGCACTCGTCGTTGTATTTAACAAACTGTTCCTTCACCATGGTGCGGAAACCGTCGTGTTTAAGTTTTTCCAGAAACCAGTTTACCAGGGGTTGGGTTTCTCCGGGATTACCGGTATTTAAAAGAAAAATAGCTCCCTTGCCTTCGGCATTAAAAGAAGGAAGTCCTACCTGATCCAGATCCGACTTGGTCTTCATCAGGATCGGTATGTTGAGGTAACAGATCAAAGGATCCATGCCCGAACTTTTTCCATGGAAATAGGACTCCATCTGGGCAAAAATTTCTTTGAGGCTCAGAATTTCTTTTCGTGCCGAGTTGTCGGTAGGTTCCAGTTTATCAATCGCATAATGATTGTAAATTGCTGCTACCAATGCACCGGAGCTTCCCACCCCAAATCCTTGAGGGATATTGGAATTGAAGTGCATTCCCCTGGCAATATCCTTATCCAGTTTATCAAGGTCGATCTTTGCCTTAAGCATTCCTTTTTCCTGTTCTGCCCGCAGATGTGCAGCAAAGGCTTTGATATTGGCATTCGACAGGGCGATGCTTTTTTCGTCGGCGTCGCTCTCGAAACTGAATTTACCTTTATAGTAGTTATACGGGATGGAAAGCCCCATGGAATCTTCGATGATCCCATACTCTCCGAAGAGAAGAATTTTTGCGTAAAAAAGTGATTCCTTTATCATTTGCTAAGCCTCGAGGGGCCCTTGCCAACGTGGTCGCAAATATACGTATTGTTTTCGCAAAATGCACTCAATTCCGCTTTTATCCATTCCTCAACCCGATGGGTTATTGAGGCAGGATAGAGCAGATGCACGTTGGCTCCGGCATCTAATGTAAAAAGAACGGGGAGGCCATTTTGTTTGCGGAATTCCCAAATTTTTTCAATGATCTTCAGCGTATTGGGCTTCATCAGGATATAATAGGGCAGGGAACTCATCATCAGGCCATGCAACATAAGGGCTTCCCGCTCAACAAGGGAAACAAACGCATCAACATCTCCACTCGCTAAAATTTCCTTTAATCGGGACATGTTCTGATTGGCTACCTCAAAACGTTGTTGGGCAAATGGATGATGGAGCATCAGATCGTGGCCAATTGTGCTTGAAACATCTTTGCTTCCGCGGTCAACCAATAATATGGTGTCTTGAAAATCGTGAAATACTTCATGAATCCCATCTTTTAAAGGCACCGCATATTCCTGGGAACTATGTGGGAAATCCTCATGTTTGCCCCAATAAGCCATCCCTCCATAAACCGAACGACAGGCCGAGCCGGAGCCCAAACGGGAATAACGTGAAGCCCTGCGGAAAAAATCATTGAATTGTGTGCCATCGATCTGTTGGTGCAGGTCGCACAAACACAGAGCGAAAGCACTCATACCCGATGCCGAACTCGCTATGCCGCTGCTATGGGGAAAGGTGTTATGCGTATGGATGCGAAAACGGTGGTCTTCTATCCATTCCAGATCATCCTTCACAAGATCCAGTAATTTTTCAATTTTCGGAGTAAATGAAGGCTTATTTTCTCCATCTAAAAACAGCTCCACCCGCGGACCGTCACCCGCTTCCAGCACTTCTAATCTCGTTTCTGTCCGGCATTCCGACAAAGTAAAACTCAGGGAGGCATTGGAAGGCATTTGCACGCCATATTTACCCCAGTATTTTACCAAAGCAATATTGGAGGGGCTTTGCCAGGTGGTGGAGAAGAGAATTTCAGACATACTGCGAATATAAGCGCCGGGGGGATTTTTGATTTATGATTTATGATTTTTGATTTTTGATTTTCCGTGTCCGCCGAAGCTCGTTTACGAATTTACGATCAATCACAATTTTGGTGAGCGAAGGCGGATGATTTATGATTTATTGGTTCCAAAACCCCCTTTCGTTTCACCAGGTTTTTGTAATCCCATTGGATGTCCCTTGCTTTTTCAAGCCAGCGTTTTAAATCATCGGTGTCGATTTCAGAAACGGAATTGTAGAAAATCGAGGCATCTTTAAACTTGCCGCCAATGACATTCAGCTTTTCTTCCTCAAAATCCGCCCCGCTCCAAAACATGAGGCGAATGCCTGCTTTTTGTTTGCTGTACCCCACAATTGGATTTCCATCTAAAAACCATACCGGGTGAGCGTGCCAGATCTTATTTTCTGTAGCGGGAAGATTTCTGGAGATATGCTGTGCCAGTAAATCGCAAATGCTTTTGTCTTCAGGAGACTGTGCGTCGGTATACGCTTGGATGTCTTTGTTCATATGCTTTTTACAAGGGCTTAAGTTTTATTTGTCCTTCACTGGTCAATATCAGAAAATTATCTTTCACATAATAGTCGGTCGTGTATTTAAGAAGCTCAGGCAAATATTCGGCAACTTCCAAATCACAGCAAACTTCAGTACAGGCAATGGAGGCAAAGCTGATTTTCCCTTTGTCGGGTATGGAATAGTTTCCGCCGCAGGAATTGACATCAAGGCTTAGCGTAAAGGAGGTATCATTGACAAACTCAAGGATATAGGTTCCTTTTGCATTATCATTAAAGGTACGTCCCGGTTTTTTGATTCTTTCTACCTGCCATCTTTGAGTGGTGATGTCAATATCAATATCCTTCTTTTTACAGCTCCAGTGGCCAAGGCAGGCCAAGAGGAATATTGAGCCACTTAAAAGGAATTTGTTTGTCATATAGATTTCAATTTAAAAATATTAAATGAGGATTTTTGAGTTTTTTTCTCTTCCAAAGCAAACAAAAACCTCCGCGCCTTTGCGCCTTTGCGTCAAATATTCGCGCGTCAGCAATGGCTTATTCCACGCGTATCATCCTTTTCATTTCCCTCCCGAAGAACTCCGGTTCGTACATCTGTTCCATCAATGCCGGCATCAAGGTCAGGGTGCCATTGAATTGAGGAAGCAGATAAAAGTCGAAGGTGTATTCGCCTTTAGGCAGGTCTTCGAAATAGATCACGATATGGTCGGCAAAATACTCGCGGGCAGTTTCTCTTCCCTGGGCTGTGGGTTTGGAAATGATCTGGCAACCTGCCGGGATCGGTACGTTTAAAACCAGGTATTTCTGGTATTTGCTTACTGTTGCCTTTACTTGCAGGGTGCTAATTTCACCGGATTTTACCTGATAGGTTCCTTTGTTTTTAACGAGGAATTCCGTGTTCAGGGTGATGCCCTGGATTTGTTTGGTATTTGCCTGGTTTTCGAATTCTTCGATGGCAATTACACTGATTCCGGCTCCCAGGTTTTCTATTTTAACTGAATTTCCTTCTATGGTATAGGTGCCTCCTGTATAGAGGATCTTTTCGCCCAGTTTTACCTCAAAAATAGCACCGCCACTTGCTTTGATCTCCTCCGAAAGGGTATTGATGATGGCTGCCCTTTCAAAGGTATTGCGCCGCACATATCCCAGATTATTGAAGAGGAATTTCCGCATTTTGAGCAGGGTGGATTCTTGTCCGCCGGCCAAACGCAGCACCTGATACGCCTGCATACTCAAACTGATGAGTTGGGCATTAAATCCCCAACGGCTTTCACCATCCATATACACATTGCCCCGCGCGTCTGTTTTCAAATTATCGGTAATGGGTTTGAGCGAATACGGCAAACCCATCCGGATCTGAAGTTCGATGAGGTACATTTTGCCTTCAATACTCAGGTTCTTTTTGGCCAATTCAGCCACCTGAACTTCGTAATCCAGTTTCATTTCCAGTTCCCTTGCCAGGAGCAGGGTGGCCAGTTTGTTGTCGTTTTTAAGGTAGGAATAGGTATTGATAAGCTGACCCGCGCCCTTTTTATGTCCCTTTACACTAAATCCTTCCTGATCGGCGAGGAGCAGGGCTTTCGCAACATAAAGGGTCATTTCCGGGGTGCCGGAACTGCCTTTCCACCATCCCCAACTACCATCCCGATTTTGAAATTCCTCGAGCCTTTTGATCAGGAACACGACTTCCTGTTTTTCATCGAACACTTCATTTAAGGCTCTCCTCAATTGTATCTCACGAAGCATTGCATAAAGTTTGGAAGCAGTTTGCTCTACACAACCGTATTGGTAACGTTTGAGGTTCATGATCTCTTCTTCAAGCAGGTCGCGTAAGCCACTTTGCAAACGAATGCTGCGGCGCACGGCTTCCGGATTGAAGTTGATCTGAACGGATTCTTCCGTACCCAACAGTTGGGTTTGTACTTTTCTGTCGTAAACCTTGTTGCTCAAAACCCGGATATTCCGCTCTTCTCCATCTATATAATTGCCGTATTGAAGCGTATAAGAAAGGGTGAGGGTGTCTTTCCCTGAAGGAATATCAATAAGTTGGGCTTCTCTGATATACCCGCCAACAGTAATGCTTTTTTCCTTTTGGATACCCGCTAATGTCTCACGGATCACGATTTGAATAGAATCTCCGGTAAGGTTACGAACGGTTCCTGCAACTTCAATTTTATCTCCGGCCACCACAAATTCCGGAACCCGAAGTGAGGCGGAAAGCGGTTTATACGAGCGGGTATAGGAGGTATTCAGGTTGGTTTGTTGTTTCCGGTTGATGGCTACCAGATAATTGATCCACTGGGTCTGGTCGTCGGGCAGGGTATAGGTAAAGGCCGTTTTGCCATCTTTACCGGTAATGAGGTTGGGTACCCAAAAGGCATTGGTCTGGAATTCTTTGCGGATCTTATTAGCCGAAGGATCGCGGGCAATTTCGTCGAGACGGGCTTTTTCATCAATTGATTGGATTACATCTTCGAGTTCTTGCGTTACTTCTTTTACCGACCCGGTAGCTCGTATACCATTGATATAAAAGGCAGTCCCATCTGTTCTTCCTCCCTGAACACTTAAAGATTTGGCATTCAATGTTCGATGCGGGGCATTCATTACCATATCCGGTTCCATAGAGTTGGAATAATGGACCTCATCAATCCCATCGCCAAAATCCCAAAAATAGGTGCTGATCAATTCATTTTCCAACAGGGCATAATTGTAGCGAAGGCGTTTCCCTATCCTCAGATCTACATCTTTAACGATAAGATTCTGGTAGCCGCCCATCAAAACCTCCACCTGGTATTTACCCGGTTTGAGGCAGCATACATGGAAATACCCCTGGTCATCTGTTCTGGCTCCTCCCATGATCACACCATTTAAGGTTACCCGGATCTGTGCGTCTTGCAGTCGCTCATTATTAACGACATTATAAACATAGCCTTCAAGTGAAGCGAATTGTCCTTCTTCGTCGATATAGACGGCTGAGTCGCGGTTGAATTTCCGGTTCTGGAAATTCGGGGTGATCTTTTTAATGAGACTGGTATCCGTAATACAATCGAGTTGTAAATTCAGCTGACTTCCGTTTTTCAGGTTGATCTCTTTGGCAAAAAACACTTGCCGGTAGGCGCTGATAATTTGAACCCAATAGCGACCGGCTTCCATATCGTACATCCGGAAATGCCCCTGGTTATTGGCTACAGAGAGATAGCGGTTTTGTCCGTTTTGATGGATAAAAAGCACATAAGCCGATGAAGCCGGACCCAGGTTGATGAGAGCGGTTCCGCTCACTTCTCCTTTTTTATTGGATGATGGAGATTCCTGTGTCAGGGTATAAGCATCATAAATCGGTACCCGGGCCGGACCGAACTTATTCAGGGTCTGGAAATAATGGTACTGCATGCTCGCCCAATGGGCAGGGTCAAGGGGCTTGGCCAGCAGATCCAGGCGAATGTAGGTGCGGCATAGGGTATCGATCACCAGCGAATCCACTTCGATCATCTCTTGCTGGAAGCTGCCGGTTACGAGCCGGTACAGTCCGGGTTTTAAAGTTGAGAAATAGTAGGAACCCTGTTGTACATAATGTGAATAGCGGGGTTCGTTTAAGTTTTCCATCCAGATAAAATCCCGATGCACCAGCGCTTTATCTCCATCCTGAATTTCGAGCGAGGAGGTCCCTCCATGCCCCTGATAGGCCTCAAACTGATTGACCGATGGGGTACGTGGCCTTTGAATAATTTTTTGTCGGTTTTTTTGGGCATCGGCTATACTGTCTTCCACAAACCAACGCCGTTGTAATTCGGCCATTCCCAATACTTCCATAAAGGAAAAATAACCTGTAGTCTGCGCCATTCGGGCATTGGCAAGCGACAACCTCGTTTTCGGATTGGTTCTGATCTTTCCGCTATCAAGGGTATAGATCATCTCGGGATTAAAATAGAATGCAATGCTGGTGTCTTTGGTGAACCATTCGACCATGCCTTCTTTTAAAGGCCCGATGTTTCCATAATAACCATAATTTTGGTACTCACGGAGGTAGATCCTGCCTGATGGGACCTGGAGGATGGTGCTATCCTGACGGATCCACGAATCGCCTGAATACCCTTTGATGGTGAGGAACAGCACCTGCTCTTCGATCTTTTCCAATTCCTGGTCTTCGTAGGCTTGTTGTATTTTTTGGTAGGAGATTCGGGAAGTGGCATCCATACGAAGCTCGTTGATACCCAGAACGGTGTATGCGCCTTCGGGTATCCAAACCGAGTCTATTTCAATAAAATAAAGTTGGGTTCGGATGGCAATTTTGTGTTTTCCGGGAGTGATTGCCAACGCATTTCTCTGTCTGTCGCTGCCCAGAACAAGAAAGCGGATCTCGTCATCCACCCAGATTTCCCGGGGCACCTGAAAATTCCCCGATTCATAGACCACCACCTGCAACTGGGTGCTTGTATCTTTAGAAGGCAGGGTTTCCTGATGGAGTCCCAGGGGAGAAAAATAGAGACGGAAATGCATGTGCCGATTCAGGCACTGATTGTGAAAAACGGCTGTATCCGAGGCAGAAAAATACTGGTTGGTATAGCCCCTGAAGGTGAAATTTAAAGGGGTTAAACGCAGTTGTTTTCCAAAGACTTTCGGGAAATAGGGAACCACGGGAGGAGTGATAACAGGCATCTGGCTGTTGATGCTGACCCCCGTGATATTGGCATTCTTCACTGGTTTTCCGTCAAAATCGTAAACGCTAAGTTCCGCCACGATCTTCTGTCCGGGATAAGCGATAGCGGGTAAATTATGAACGATCCGCAATTCCTGGGTAGCCGGAGTGATCACCTGTTGGCCATAAAACATCTGGTTGCCGTTCACATAGCGGTAAAGCACCTGAACCGGTTCGTTTCCTTTTAAGGGTATGGCCAGGCTATCGGAACTTCCATACAAAAAGCGCTTTCCCTTGCGGTACAATTCCCATTGCAGGTGAAACTGACTGCCGTTTTTAAAGTTCAGATAAAGTGAATCCCGCGTTTTGGTACCGTTTACATTTACCCAGTTTGTGTTGGTGTTGTATGAGAGGAGTATCCTTTGATTGGTATCGAGGGTATAGATGGAGGCGTAATGCCGGGCATTGGGAATGGCGTGGGGCAACACGGTTTTATATTCCTGGGTTTCGGAATAAAAACGATCGGTGAGGCGGATGATCACTGAGTCGGAAGTCACTTTACGTTTGTTCCTTTTTAAAAACAGAAACAGCGTGTCATGGCGCAATTCCGAGCCATATTCTTCAAACTGCTGAACGGCATGGAAGCTGAAACTTTGGGATTGGATTTCGTTGTTTGGAGTTGTAACCACCAGTTCAGCCTGCAGACTATGTTCCAAATAGGGCAGCAAAAACTGCGGCACCCGAAACCAGGTTTCCTTTTCGGGTTCCAGATAAATGCTTGTGTCCAATAGATTTAAGAGCAGTGAATCAGGCAGGCTCAGGTAAGGAACCTGTAGTTTTCCTGAAGAGGTGAACCTGAAGTGCAGGTCAACTTTTGTTCCTGGAAGCGGGATATCATTCTGATCGGTGGCGCTAATGATCAAAAAAGCACTGTCGTTTGGAAGCAGGAACCGATCGCTTTGCCGCATATGGATCTTGTAGTTCACAAAGGCATAATGCGTCACCCGAAAGGTGGTACTTTTGACCGATCCTGATTTTCCCATAGCAGAAAAAGTCAGGGTATAAGTTTGGTCCAACTGCAAACTATCGGGTATTTGCCAGTCGAGCGAATAGGCACCATCGCTGAGTTTTTTTGCCTCGAATTCCTGCTTGTAATACACATAGCCATTGTTTCCTTCTATCTGCACCATTACTTCTCCTTTAATCGGCCGACCTTTTCTATCCATGAGGTAGGCTTTGGCATGAAGCGAATCCAGGTGCCGGTATTCACTTTGATTCAATACAATAAATCCGGCCTCGAAAGGACCTTTGTCGCGGTGTAAAAATCCAAAACGGCGCTTTCTGAAAACCATACCCTTGCCGGCAGAAGGAGGAGCAAAATCATTTTTGTCCAATACATAAAATGCGTCACCGTGATGTACAGTCAATGTTCCTTTTGGAAGCTTTTTAGACGGGATCTCAATGCAGCGGCAATGTTGAGCTATGGAATAGGATTTTTTCCCATGTGTTAACGTGAAATTGTCAATAAACCCACTTGAATCCTGCATATAGACCTGCAGCACATCTTCGAAACGGTAGGCATTGATACGCACAGGGGAAACCAGCATCATACTCATTTCGCTACCCAACGTGTTGTATTTAACCTGGAGAAAATAGCCGAAACTCCGCTTGTTCAGCAGGTAGGTATAGCTATTCAACACCAAAAGCACCGAGTCGGAAGGCGCCTTGGTTTGGATCAGTGTATCCGGTTTGAATTTGCCTTCTCTATAATCCTTAACGTGGTTTTCGTTCAGCTGGTAGAGGTAGGCATAGTTAGGAAGGGTAAGGGTATTTTGGGCCTGAAGCAGCCCGGTAAAACCCAAACAACAGAGGAGGATCAGAATTTTTTTCATGCCGGGGAATTCATTACACAATTTAAACCAAAACGCAGAATTGGTATAGAACGTTGTAATATACGAAATTGCGTTTCATGGGTATTAGGGGCAGGAAATCTTTTGGCTGTGATTTCTCCGAGTCCAGTTGGACTGGGGGACTGGGGGACTGGGGGATTGTTTGACTGTGGGATCGTAAGGTTAAAGTCAATCAACGATGAAACAATCCCACAATCCCACAGTCAAACAGCTCTGTTAACCACAATTTTTACGGTCTCGAATTCCGTTTTCAGGAAATAGATACCAGCAGGCATGCTGTCGATATTCAGGATATTTTCGCCTTCTGATAATAAGCCTTCCAACTGTTTTTGTCCATTGATGAAATACAGCTCAAAAGGCATTGANNGAAGCGGGAGATTGAATGGTGAGTTGGCTGGTAGCGGGGTTTGGAAATAGGAGAATTTCTGGTCCGGCAGGATCATTTAAACCATTCGGGTCGGGATAATAAATCGAAACAAGATTGCTTTTGATCGTATCGCCAGATCTCCAATGAATCTGATAATAATAGGTCTGTTTTACCTGAGGGGGATATTCCTTATACGTTTGGTTTGGTGTTAAAAGAATCTGGGTGAGCTGATTGCTGTCAATTCCCCTCATGATCACAAAATAGCTCCCTTGTGGGATATCCCGGGTGGTCCAACTCAAGGAAATTCGTCCTCCATCCAATACCCCTGAAAGTGTAATATCAGGATCGAGGAACTTCGCTTTGATGGTAATAGTTGGAGAAAAGAAGGTGTCAACACCGTTAATGCCGCGAATAAAATAAGTATAACTGCTATCTGGAATAAGACCGTTGTCGGTATACAAGGTATCGCTCATCAGCAAACCTGCAATATCCTGAAGGGCAGATCCGCCGGAAAAATAACGAAAAAGTCGGGCTTCCTGAAAGTTGCTGAATGAATAAAACCTGAAGTCGAGTTGTACGGCTCCATCTGCAACCGTTTTTCCCTTTAACCCGATGCGGGGCAAATTTCGCGGGTCGGGAACCAACGTGAGATAGCGAATACCGGAATAAGCGGTCCCGTTGAGGTAACTGTTTACTTTTATCCCAACCTGAAAGACCCCCTGTTGCATAGGTCTGGCGATAAATAAACTTCCGGTATCGATCAGGATATGCTGAAGACCAGTGCCAAGTGGATTGTCTTTTGAAAAGCCCGGTTTATAGGGTATCGTTTGTGGAATAACACGCGATGGAGAAACATACCCGATCGGCTTAAATTGAGCATCAGGATCCAAATAGACGGGAGCCAGTTGATAACGTACGGAATCAAAACTGCCTTTGACTTCTGAAAAATGAATCCAGGTGCTGGCATGAGCTTGAGGGAAATATAGGGCAAGTGGCGATGAATGAACAGAATGGAACCCGGAGTCTATACCTGAAGGAATATGAAATTCGTGAAACACCCCGCTACTGCCAAACTGGTAAAGGTTGTTAAAAAGGATCCCATAACAACAGGTATTGATCTGAAGCGCATAGCCTGTTCCATAATCGCGTTGAAGCCAGGCAGAAGCACGAAACGTGGATACACTAAAGCATCCGTTTACTACCGTATCGCTCAGGTCTGGTAGCGCATCTGTTTTGATATAAGCCAATTGCAGTTCAGCCACTTTTGCGCCACCGGTGTTCCCATAGATCCCGAGCATCAGGTCGCTGGAAATTGACATGGGTGAGCCCGATATACAATCATTCAAAACCCTGACTTCGATCTCGACCTTATTTTGGGTGGCGGTATGATCAATTACCCGAAATTCATACGTGTAATTGAGCACATGGGTTGCCCGGATTCCAAATGAAGTGCATAATAACAGGAATAGAGACAGGATCAACTTTAATTTTCCATCCATACATACAATACGATTGGAAAATAAAAAGGTTGCCTGGCTACTGGGGGTTTGCTCTAATAATAATAAAAACTCAACACCTGTTTGCTTCCGTTGGGGTGGATGCCTTCGATGACAATACGTCCGCGGGTGCTTTCCAGCGCCTTGATAAAATCCTCTGTTTTGGTGTAGCTGGTATTGTTCAGTTTAACAAAAATAAACCCATCCTGCAGGTTCATTTTTCGGATGATGCCGGATGAAATATTGCTGACCCTGAAGCCGCCTTCAATTCCATAACGGTCTCTTTCAACTTTGGAAATTTTTTCAAAATCAGCGCCCAAAACATCCGAATGCACCAGCGTACGTTTGAGCATTTCGGTATTGCCTTCGCGGTTCACCAGCGAGAGGGTAACTTCTTTCCCGTCGCTCAGGGTTAATTTTAACTTTTCACCCGGACGGTAATATGCAACTTGCTCATCAAAGGTGGCCTTGCTGTTCACTTCGGTTCCGTTCACCTTAAAAATGACGGCACCTTCTTTAAGGTTGGCCTCTTTAGCAGGGCCGTCTCCGCTGACATAAGCCACATAAACGCCCTTATCCAAATTACCTGTTTTTTCCATTAACTCAGCGGTAATGTCAACCACTTCCATACCGGTAAAGGCCCGCTGTACCTCGCCAAACTCTTTCAGGTCCTTGATAATTTTGCTGACAATATTCACGGGTATTGCAAATCCATACCCATTATAAGCCCCGGTTCGTGAGGCAATGGCCGTATTGATACCGATTAGCTCTCCTTTTTGATTCACCAGCGCACCCCCGGAGTTTCCCGGATTGATCGCGGCATCGGTTTGAATAAACGACTCAATGGGAAATTGGTTGTTCACCACGTTGATATTCCTTCCTTTGGCGCTTACGATACCGGCTGTTACTGTAGAAGTAAGATTAAAGGGATTTCCTACGGCCAAAACCCATTCACCAATTTGTACATTCTCCGAATTCCCGATGGCAATGGCCGGTAAACCTTTGGCATCGATCTTTAAAAGGGCCAGGTCGGTTGATGGATCGGTTCCCACCACCTTCGCCTGATAAACATAACGCTTGTTGTTGAGGACCACTTCGATGCTCGTAGCTCCCTGAACCACGTGGTTGTTGGTGGCGATATAGCCATCCTCACTCACGATCACTCCCGAACCGGAACCTGCCTGTTCCCCACGTTGGCCAAAAAGATCGAACCAGTCGTCCCAATAAGAGGAAACCTGCGCAGGTGAAATGGTTTTGATATACACTACGCTCGGCGTACTTTTTTTCGAAGCTTCGATAAACTCAACGGCGCTGCTGTTTCCCGGAGCAGAGGAAGCATTGATCAGGTGGGAAGGTGTTGAATCTTCAGCCGGAATTGTTGGGTCTCCGGCAGTATTCTTTGTTTCATCGAAAATCCATGAGCCGGCAAAACCAAATACCAGGCTGAAGCCGGCAAGAAAAACGTAATTTTTCATTGTCTATAACGCGTTCGGGTTTTCCACAATAAACCCGTTCAAATACAATTTGGAAATTGGGTGAGCCGGATCGTTGGTAATAATCGTGATGACTTTCGTGTCTTCACCTGATCGTCCGGCTGTAGCAAAATTTACTGTAATGATGGCCGAGTCTCCTGAAGGGATCTCCATCTTATCAGAACTGCTGGCCGTACATCCGCATGACGGCTGGATTTTACGGATGATCAGCGGATTTTTTCCTTTGTTAACAAGGGTATACGTCATTTTGACTGTATCGCCTTTGAGAATCCTGCCATAACTTTTTTCCTTTTCTTCAAACTGCACAACAGGATTTCTTCTGATCCTTCTTTTGGTTTGTTTCGGAAAACGTTCCAGAATATGAGCGTTGATGTTGAGCGGAACTTCGGGCACATAATAATCATCCGTAACCAGATTCAGATAATGGATCATATCGCCCAGATCGTTCACCTGCCGGGCATCATACACAATTTCTATACTGCTTTCCTTACCGGGTTCAATGGTCAGATTGTCACTGTTCAGAATAATGTAGGCAGGCCTGCCTGTTATGCCTTTGATCTTGATAGTTTGTTCTCCTGCATTGTACATGCCGATACGAAAAGTGTCGACCTGGTCTTCATAAAGAAATCCAAAATCGTGGTACATGCTCGTTACCCGCAGGTTTCCCAGGTTGGTAGAATATTTGTCGAGCACCGTTTTTTCGCGGGGAATGGTTTCGCCTTTGATGGTAAGAAAAACCTGATACGGCATTCCGTTATTATATACGAACAAGGCCTTTTCGAACTTCCCTTTTTGACCCGCCGGATTGTAAGTAACCGTGATCACGATCGAATCTCCACCGAAGAGGGTGTCTTTCGAATACTCCACATTCGTACACCCGCAACCTACCACCACATCGCTGATCACCAGCGGGTCTTTGGCAATATTATAGGCCACGAAAGTTCCGGTGCGGATTCCGTCTTCCTCCTTGATGGTGCCGAAATCAATGCTTCTGTTAACAAAGTAGAGAAAACCTTTTTTCAGGCTATAGTTTTCGGAGAGATCGATCTGTGCAAAGGCAAAACCAATTTGCATCAAGACGAAAATTCCGGTGAATAGTAAACGTAAAGGGGGCGTGAACATGCTCATGTGTTTTCAAAAAGTATTCCGAAGATCAGACATTTTACAGATGATTGAAATGCTGCGGAGGTTGCATTACTTTTGAAAGGTGCGGAATGATTTGTTAAATGCTGACGAAGAGCCTCTGAACCCGGCCGAACGGGAAATCGAAAAGGCGCTGCGCCCGCTGGAGTTCGACGACTTCACGGGGCAGGATAAGATATTGGAAAACCTCCGGATCTTTGTGAAGGCGGCCAAATTGCGCGGAGAAGCGCTCGACCATGTGCTTTTACACGGACCTCCCGGACTGGGCAAAACCACCCTCTCTCATATCATTGCCAATGAACTGGCTGCAGGCATTAAAATGACTTCCGGACCGGTATTGGAAAAACCGGGTGATCTGGCAGGCTTGCTTACTAACCTCGAAGAAGGGGATGTTTTGTTTATAGATGAAATTCATCGTTTGAGTCCGGTTGTAGAGGAGTATTTGTATTCGGCTATGGAAGATTTTCGCATCGATATCATGCTGGAATCCGGTCCCAATGCCCGTTCTGTGCAGATCGCGTTAAACCCATTCACCCTTATTGGTGCCACAACAAGGTCCGGATTATTGACCTCCCCACTTCGTGCCCGTTTTGGGATCAATGCCCGGCTTGAATATTATGACGCCAAATTATTGACCCGCATTGTGGAACGTTCTGCCGGAATTTTGAAGTCACCGGTTTTGGAGGATGCCGCCTTTGAGATCGCCCGAAGGAGCCGGGGAACACCGCGTATTGCCAATGCACTATTAAGAAGGACCCGCGATTTTGCCCAAATAAAAGGAGATGGAACGATTACCATCGAAATTGCCAAAATGGCACTCAAGGCTTTGAATGTTGATTCGCATGGTTTGGATGATATGGATAACCGTATCCTCATGACCATCATCGAAAAATTTAAAGGCGGACCGGTAGGATTGACCACCATAGCCACGGCAGTAGGAGAGGAGTCGGGCACCATTGAAGAGGTTTACGAACCATTCCTGATCCAGGAAGGCTATTTGGCCCGCACCCCACGCGGCAGGGAGGTCACGGAAAAAGCCTATAAACACCTGGGCAAACTTCGTAACCGGGGCAGTGATTTATTCGACCCGGCATGAACCCCATCCATCGTCAGGCGCATAGCAGATGGATAAAAGAAGCCGCCCTTGAACTTGGATTTTCCTTTTGTGGCATCAGTGAGGCCCGTTTTCTTGAAGAAGAAGCCCCCCGTCTGGAATCCTGGCTTCAGGCCGGACATCACGGCGCCATGGGCTATATGGCCAATCATTTCGACAAACGCCTCGATCCCCGTTTACTGGTGCCCGGGGCGAAAAGTGTGGTGAGCTTACTCTATAATTACCATAACTCCGAGGTCCCTCTGGATCCGGAAGCTCCGAAAATTGCTTCTTATGCCTATGGAAGGGATTATCATAAGGTTGTAAAAAAGAAATTACTCCGGCTTATGGAGCAACTTGAGCAGAAAGTCGGAAAAGTGGAGGGCAGGGCTTTTGTTGATTCCGCACCGGTTATGGAAAGGCAATGGGCGGCTCAGGCGGGTTTGGGCTGGACCGGAAAAAATACTTTGCTGATCAACAAACAACAAGGCTCCTGGTTTTTTCTCGCCGAACTGATCATCGACCTGGAACTGGAAGCCGATGCACCGATCAAAGATTATTGTGGCACCTGTACCGCCTGTATCGATGCCTGTCCGACCGATGCGATCACTCCCTATTCCGTGGCGGCCGAAAAATGTATTTCTTACCTGACCATTGAGTTAAAGGACGATATCCCGGAAGAATTTAAGGGAAAGATGGAGTCCTGGGCCTTTGGCTGCGACATCTGCCAGCAGGTTTGTCCCTGGA
>DQHT01000055.1 GCA_003531115.1 Bacteroidota bacterium
ATATTTACACAATTCAAAAAGGGCAAATTCACATTGGGCTGAAACACACCCGAGAACATGGTGATGCCTTCTGATCCATCGGGCAGGATCTGCGCAACGGCATTATAATCTCTGCGATGCAGATTGGCGGCATCGGTATGAGGTGTTAAATGGGTTATCGTGAAGGTGGTGCCATCGTCAGTGAGAGTGAATTTTCGGATCGCATCGGTATAGATCTGGGTGAATGTCGGATTGCCCATGGGGTTATAGTCGCCGTCGAATTTGTTTCCTCCTAACAGGTAGTAGGTGCCGTTAATTTGTTCAAGATGGCCACCGGTTACCGCAAACTGGGCATCCGTGATCTGTCGGAAATAAGCGGTAAATGGGGTACCGGCAATTACCGCATTGATAACAGCCGGAACATCAATAGCAGTGAGGTTGGCAAAAGTNNACCACAATAAGTTGATTATTATTCCCCGCAACATCAAAGGCCGCAAAAGGTTGACGCCGATGCAGTCCATCCAGCCTTCCCCCAACGATGAGCCATTTACCATTGGCTTGTCCAATGGCATAGGATTGTAGTCCACCAAGATCAGGAACGCTGATGGCTTCAAGGGAAATGGAAAAGGGTGCCGTTTGGGCATTGGAGCTTAATCCGAAAAAAAGAAGTCCCAGAAAGGATAAAATACGTGTTGTCATGCTTCGGGTATTAGCGAAATACAAGTTTACTTCGCTTACTCCGGTCGTTTAGTGACTGAGGTTACACAAGACTATTGGATCGCTTTCCCGTCCAATGCCTGAAAATGTNNGGGGAAAATGCTCCAGCTTATGCAAAAACAAACTCGCCATCAAACCGGCTCTGGAACTAGCCTCATCAGTAACGGGACCTTCGAACTGCTGCAGGTTGCTGCGAAAAAGGTAAAGCCACTGGCCAAAATGCTCCGCGCCAATTGGTAGTTTGGCGTGAGGAGGGAAGGGGCGACCATTATAAGTATGCGAACCCAGTAAAATGCTTTCCCAAAAGCGGTACATCTTTTCCAGATGCTCAGGCCAGCGGTCCTGTATCACTTCCTTGAAAATCGGTCCCAGCAGCTTATCCTCCCTCACCTTGGAATAAAAACTGTCAACCATCTGTATGATATCTTCTCTGCTGCTAATATCCCGTTTGTTCATGCGCGTTTGAGTATACTTTGCCCGGAATCAAGTCGCTCGGAGAGATGCACTAAAGTCGTTTCCTCCAGCATTATTTTTAACTCATCCCGGATCTTTTTAAAACTGTCGTGGAAAGGACAAGGATTTTTTTCCGAACACTGCTTAAGCCCCAAACCACAGCCGAGGTAAACGGAATCTCCATCCACACAGTGTACAATGTCTTTTAAGGTAATGCCAACAATGCGCGCCGGACTGAGCCGAAATCCACCATGGGCACCTTTTACGGAGTCAAGTAGATTGGCTTTTACCAGCATTTGCAAGACCTTAGAGGTAAAGGAAGGGGGGGAGTCGATCCCCATGGCAATCTCTGTCAGTGAAACTGTCCTACCCAGTTTACTCTCTTTGGCGATCAGAACCATTGCGCGAATGGCGTACTCACAGGCTTTTGAAAACATCGTTTCGGTATGACAAAGNNAAGGTAATTTATTCTTTAATTCGGACAAAATTGTCCGGATAACATAATTTTGCAGCATGGATCAGCATGAGCTTCACCAATACAAGAAAGAATTGCGCCAAAAAATGCGCGCTCAAAGGGATACCCTGGATAAGGAATGGAAAAAAGCCTACGATACCCGCATAAATGAATATCTGATCGGGTTTGCTGATGAAAGAAAAGTAAAAACCATCCATACTTATTTGCCAATCGGAAGTGAGATCAATATTCAGCCGGCTATCGATCACTGGCTGGCAAAGGGGATCCGCCTCATTTGCCCGAAAGCTCTGCCTGCACGTAAGCTGAGTCACCACCAGCTTGTATCCTTGGAAAAACTCGAAAAAGGGTATTTTGGCACCAAACATCCCAATGGTCCGGCCCTCGATGAGCTAAACGCGGATCTCATTCTGGTTCCCGGATTGGCCTTTGACGTCGCCAATAACCGACTGGGCTACGGCTCCGGGTATTATGATGCATTTTTACGAAACCAGGAATCGGCCTATACAGCGGGACTGGCCTATCCCTTTCAGTATATCGACGAAGTGCCGGTGACAGAATGGGATACCGTTTTGAAGGAAATTATCTGCCTGCCATCCTAATTTTTGGCATATTTGCCTTATGATAAAAAACCGCTACGGCTATTATGTAGAGCTTTTAGGAGCCTGCCTGATCCTCGTTGCGGTTTTTCTGTTTTATTCTTATCCGCTTATTCTGAATTGGCAAGACCAGATCATCGGACTCGATACCCCCTTTGCCGATACCCCGCAATTTGTTTCTAATCTTTACCTCTTCGAAAAAGGCTGGGAGTCGGGAAGCTTATGGCATACGCAGGAAATTTTTTACCCGATTGGCGCCAGTACCCTGATGCATGGATTTGTTCCGGGAATGGGACTGCTTTTCCATTTTTCGGGAATGGAGACTTTTGCCTTCCTGAATACCTTTATCTTGCTGTGTTTTGTGCTCGGCGGACTCGGCGCCTTTCAACTGGCCAAAAGATTCAATCCCGGCTTTTTCCCGGCCTTGCTGGTGGGTTTTGCCTATAGTTTTTCCTGTTTCCATCTGGCTCAATGGCAGGACCATTCTTGGTATATCATCAATTTTACCCTGCCCTGGTATTTGCTGTATTTCCCGTCGGTATTCGATTTTCATCCGCGGCATGGATTGTTTCGACTGAATTCATGGAAAGCCCTGCTCATCTGTTTTGTTCTCGGAATTATTTCCGCTTCTCTCGATTATTACACCACCTTTTTTCTGATCTACCTCAGCGTTTTTTATATGCTATGGAAACGCTTCCTGAGCCGTTTAACCTGGTCAGCAGCGCTTTGGAAAAAGATAGTACTGGCTTTTTTACTGGTTTTTGGCTGTTCTTTATTGATAGATGTATTGCGCAGGGTCGGATGGAATGATAACCATGGTTTTTATTGGAGCGGCGACCTGGCCGGACTATTTATCCCGCAAAACAACCGGATCTATGGAAGTCTGTTCGACAACCTGACACAGGGCGCATGGCTGCAACCGGGTCCGGATGAGAAAAACCTGTTTCTTGGATTCAGTTTTATCCTGGCATTGGGCTATGCCAAGTGGCTCTATTGGAAAAAAGGAAGGGATAAAGCTTCGAACGACCTGTTTTTAATGAGTCTTCTTTTATTGGCCCTTTGTTTTCCAGTACTTAAGCTGTTTGGAATTACCCTGCTCAAACTGCCAAGCGCCCTTTTGCACTATATCCCTTTTTTAAACAACATCCGGGTTCCTACGCGCTGGGGTATTCTGCTTTATCTGTTTCTGTCGCTTTACCTCGTGCGGGTTTATTTTATCCATCTTTCAAAAAGACAAAACACCATCCTCACGCTCGTTCTTCTGTTATTTTTAGTTTTGGAATATTGGCCGAAACCCTATGCGTTCTTTCCTTCTAAGGACTACACCACAACTGCCGAATTGATCAAAAAGCAAAAAGGGGAGGTCCTTTTAACGATCCCCTTTGGTGCCAGAGATGGATACCGGATGATCGGTGAACAGGATAACCAACAGCTCTATGCACAAACCCTCCACGAAAAGAAACTGATCGGAGGTTATTTTTCGCGCCTCAATGACTCCGTTTTTTCCTTTTATGAAAACGACCCATTATGTGGAGCCTTATTTACCTTAATGGAAAATGATACGGCCACCCTGGTAGAACAGAATTACAGTGGGTTTTTTGAGAAATTTCACCCGGATCTGCTTTATGTCCGGCAAGATTATCTGGAAAGCGCTGCATTCTCACTTTTCCGGGAAGCCGCCCGATCCAATCAGGTGAAATTGATCCAGGTTGGTGATCAGCTTTGGCTGTTGGAACATGGACCATAGACTTCAGGGTTTGGTTCGGCCTATCCTTCGGCAGGCTCTGGATGACGGCCACTAGAGTGGCTCCTCAACGCTCAGTCCCATCGTCTCCTTGTCTCCTTGTCTCCAAGTCTCCTCGTCCCCAAGTCTCCTCGTCNNCGGTGGGTGACTTTTTCCTTGTCGTTGATAAAAAGTAAGGTAGGATACGCGTTCACTTTAAACTTTTTAGCCAGCGGAACCCCTGCTTTGCTTTCCATATCCATTTTAAGGATTACAAAATGACTGTTCATATAATCAGCGAGTTTTTTATTGGAAAAAGTACGCTTATCAAGCTCTTTACACCAGCCGCACCAATTCGTATAGGCATCCATAAAAAGCAGTTTGTCTTCTTTCTTCGCAAGGGCTATCGCTTCTTCGTAGGTTCCTTTAAAGTAATTGAGTTTGCTTCCGTTTTCCCTTGTTTCAGCCGGGACAAAAGCGAAGGCAAATGCTGCGATCATCACGATTATTCCTGTAATTTTTATCTTCTTGCTCATGGTTTCAAATTTAGACATTCCCAATGATGATGGGTATTCCGAAATCATGCCAGAAATCTCTGCTAGCGCCTAATCGCGCGCGGGGGCGCGGCGTGCTTTGTTTTTACGGACGAATATTGCTGACGCCAGTCGGAGACGCGGTTTTGATTGACGAAGAATAAAAAACCGCGCCTTTACTCATGCGTAAGCAATCAGCCGAACAAACTCCAACTCCTCCGCGTCACCGCGCGAAATTAATCGCGCGAAAGCAAAGGGGCCTCAGGGTTTCCCCAGATACACACGCCCCACGGGGTTTTTTTGCGCCTTTTTCATCCATAAACGAT
>DQHT01000088.1 GCA_003531115.1 Bacteroidota bacterium
ATAGATGCCCGCAAAACCAAAAGGACGTTTTTTATCATTCAAATACACCACATAAGGTTTGCTCAGCTTTTCTTTTTCCGGCCCTTCTATAAAGGCATCAGCCGGGATAATACAACGCTGCTTACGTATGGCATTACGAAATGAAGGTTTGGAAATAATTCCTTTTGCCCCTGTATACTGCGGGTCATTCTCCGGGTTTCCATCCCCTTCAGTCCGCGCATTGATGAGGTACATGCGCTTCTGCGACCAGCTTGGAGAGAAGCCAAATACCCCGAAATCCAATAGCTGCCTCTGTTCCGAGGTGATGATCGGCGCAAACTGGCCCGGAGTAACATTCACATTAGGCGTAAACAAGTCAGGATTGACAACCTTCACCTGAAAGCGTTTTTCGATCANNAAAATTGAAGCTAGTAAGTTCAGGGCAACGAATAGCATCAGGCAGGACTCTCCATTATAGCCTATGAAGTGGAAGTTCCTTTTCCTTTTTTTTCTTTTATCTGAAACCACTGCTTTGGCTCAGGAAATTGAGAAACTGTTCCTACAGGAATACACCAAGGTGTATGTCGACCTTGTTGTCCGCAATAAAGATGGAGCCATACTAATACCCGGTTTAAACGGCAGTGGCCAGATTCTTATTGAGGAAATTGACCAAAACGGAATCCTCTACTGGGCCAGAACACTCCCACAAGATTTGGACCTCCTTGATGTTTGTACGAGTAGTAATGACTCCTGTTACCTATTTTTATTAAGAAAAAGCGGTGCTACATCAGGCTTCCAATCCCTTGTTTTTATAGAATTTAATAGACATGAAAGCATATTCCGTGAAAATCAGCTTTCTCTAAACTCCTCCTTTTTGGCTCATAGTGGAACTATTGTAGCAGACCCTGCTGGCATGATATACTGTGTGTTATTGGATACGGCAAGTAAAAAAGTATCCGTTTTGCATTACAATCCGAGCGACACCTTAATAAATTGTGATGAGTATCAAATACCCTATCCCGAAATCCATCCAACTGCATTAAGCATATTTCGTCTTGAGAAGAATGATTACATTTTGACAGATCACAAGGCAAAATGGAGGATAGCGTTTGATACGAACGGAAAAATTGGTTATTTTGACAGAACGGCCTATGGATTTTTGGGTTCATGCATNNTTCAATGTATGGACGCAACTACCATTTCAGGTTGTCTTCATCCTGATTCCTCCGCGATCAGCTATGTGTCCGTTGTAAACACTGGCGACTCAGCCAATCTTGAATTGGGTGTTCGCATTCAGTTTTTTTCTTTTGATATGCAAAAAACCCAACATATCACGATCCGTCCATTGCTCATAAATGACATANNATGGGAAAATAATCGTTTATGTTGTTGCCTCTGATGCTTCATCCGATCAGCTATTTGTTTTACGTTCAGGGTCTTTTGATCCGGCATTAATTGAATCTGCTTGTATCGAATTAGTGCAGGATGGGGTGAAAACAAGTACCCCTATTTATCCCTGGTCCCGAAGCCACACATTCGTAACTCCCGAAACTTCCAGCGCAACAAACCTTGCAGGNNCCAAATTCATTCTCTCCCAATGGGGATCAGCTCAATGATGAATTTTACCCCATAGGAGAGACCATCCTGCATTACGAAATCGAAATTTACACCAGCTTAGGAGCTAAAGTTTCCCATATCACAGATGAACCCTGGTCAGGTATAGATATTCCTTCATCAAAAAATGGAACCTATCTGTATCGAATTAGAGTAACCCTTGTAGGAGGAGAAAAACAGGAGTTTAAAGGAATGCTGAGTGTTATTCGTTAATTACCCGGAAAGGTGAATCTACAGATTCTTAACCTATTCCTCCCCACTCACATAATCCCCCAAATACGCAAACCTCGGTGTTAAAGCCCCATTNNGGATATGGCGGATAAACAAAGAACCGAACTCTTCGCTAGAATCCTTGGGCAGTTCGGTGGGCAGGTTCCCTACAGCCATGATGTCGACCGTGTTTTTCAGGTAAGGGTCGGTCTCCTTTTTCAGAAAGCAGTCCCAGCCATATACCGGTGCTTCCGGTGTGCAGGCCCTGATCGTGGCGGGTACTGACCCTCCGATATCGCAGCTTATGTCGGCGATGGTTTTAATGCGGAACTCGGGTTTTTGCATCTCCTCCAGACTAAAATGCCGGGGTATCTTTTCATTCCAGTATATGGCATTGATCATGAGGTCGGTAACCGGGTAATACTGGTTAAAGGTCGAAAAATACTCCTCGGGGTTGCGGTAGAAATAGGCCTTGTCAAAAGGCGAATTGTCCTTGTTTTCGTACAACTCGTCAATACGCAGGTGGCAATAAACAGGCTCCGTAAAGCTATCATACAAATAAGCCCGGTCCGTAACCTCGCGGATCTTGAGTTTTTTCAACAACTCCAGCGCCCCGTGCGCCACACGGCCATCACCACAAAGTGCGATCTTGATGGGCGGGAGTTCAATATCCGCGTATTGGCTGATCAGTTCTTTATAATCGTGACAGGCACCTGCCGATTTGAGGGTAAAGGTTTTGGTCTTTTTTCCATAGGCAACCAGCCCTTCATGCGTGCCCACTATCCCCGCAAAACGGCCAAAGCCAATGATCCTTCCCCCGTGTTCCCAGGTCAGGCATTCGTAGTCGATCAGTTTTATCCGCTTTTTCAGCACCTCCTGCAACATGCTGCGGTTATAGGGCTGCTTTTTGATGGTATGCGAAAAGTAGAGGTAGGTTTTACCCTCCAGCAAAAATTCTTTGGGCACCTCTTTAATGCCCAACAACACATCCGCCCCGCTCAAGTCTTCCATCAGCACACAACCCGCCGCCGCATAAGCCGAATCACTAAAACAACGATGCGGCGAAGGCTGCACATAAATAGAAACATCCTTCCAGGAGTCGAGTATATCCCTGCATTGCGCCGGACTAAGCGCCGCACGTTGGTCATGGGGAATTTTTTCTTCGCGGATAAGAGCCAGTTTAAACATGGCGCGAAGGTAGTATTTTGGGCAATGACTGCAATCCTGGTGGAACGCGTCCGCCGAAGCAAAAAAGGCCCGCATAGCGAACCTTTTTTTTGTCGGTAGAAGGTGGACTTTGTCCGCCGAAGCAGCAAAGTACAGCAAAGCTGACTTTGCTGCGTAGGTGGAACTGCCGAGATTTGAACTCGGGTCCGGAGAAGGAATAAAATGACGCTTTCTACATGCTTAGTGGTATTTGTTGTCGGGAAAAGTGCTGACTACCACCATCTGCACTTTTCCTTATGCTTCTGATAAGACATCAGGCCGAAACAACTCCCGATGAATACCCGACATGTCGACCGCTTCTAGTGATCAGGCTGTCAGATAGACCCGAACGAAGCGGCTGGCAATTGCTAAATCCTCCGGATTAAGCAGCCAGTGCGAAATTGTTTTCGCCTGTTGTTGTTTGATATCCGATTTTCAAGAGCGTGGTTATCAGAGCTCTGCATGCTTACACCTTCATTCATCAACCCGTCGATACCTGTCAGCCCCAAAAGTGTTTGCTGTAAAAGCAGTCTACAAAGGTCGGAATATTTTTCGAATTTGCAGACATGGGTGCTAATGCAAAATAAAGGCCATTTTCTGGGGATGCCGGGAGCGGGCCTTCGGCTTGAGCGAGGGAGCGGNNCTGGCTCAGGGCAGGCTCAAGCTCAATGAACGGTGGCCTAAGCGGTCTCTATATTTTTGGTGAAAAACTCTCTAGCTTCTGTTGTTAAACCAAAAACTTTCTATGCTCCCACTTGTTTCAGTCTTTACCAACACCCCTAAAAGCCATGGTCTATGGTCCATGGTCC
>DQHT01000091.1 GCA_003531115.1 Bacteroidota bacterium
TTGCTATCTACAACGATACTGCCTGAAGCGAAGAGCAGTTTCTCATCCATCGAAACATATACCTTACCATTGCGTATTTCAACACTTAAGCCTTTGTCTTTGAAACCGAGAAGTGCCTGTTGCAGTTTGGCATTTAAGGCTTTAACGGCAGAGTCTTTTGAATTAAGTATGGATTGAAGTTCAACCACCCTTTGTTGCTGGCGAAGCAGGTCGGTTTGGATCACCTGGAGTTCGCCTTTTAGCTTTTCGTTGTTTTTGATGTTTTCATTCAAGGTAGCTTCTTTTTGGGCCAGGTCGAGTTCTTTGGCCATAAGTTTGGCTTCCAGTTCCTTTAATGAACCCATGAGCCGTTTTTCGGCCAGTTCATTGTTTTTGAGCAGGCTCTCGTAGGAGTTTTTCAACTCATTATAAAGACGCATATTGCTCTCAAAAAGGGTATGGGTTTCGATGGAGTCGGTAACGAGGTAAGAAACATGTTCCTTCAGGCTGATATTTTCCTTTTTAATGGCTTCTTTCAGCGCATTGACGGAATCAAGCTCAGTTTCACAATGCTTTTTTTTCTGTTCCAGTTCTTTATAGGCCGTTTCCAGTTCGAGGTATTTCCGCTGAGGCACACAGGCGCTTAAAACAAGCAGCAGGCTGAGAGCCAGTAAATTTTTCTTTTTCATAGGACAGAATAATTGATGAAACAAATTTCTATGCTAAGGTCGTATTAAAATAGTACAGTGGGATGGTTTTAGTCACAATTGGGTCAAAATATCAACAGTAGTAAGTTCCAAATTCCAATTTTCAAATCAAAATAAAAAGCCCCCGCAAAAATGCGGGGGCCGTCTAACTTAACAGGGGGGCTTGCCTAAAAGGCGGTTTGTTATTGTTCGAATTTTAACTTCAAATTCGCTTTTATTCCATGTGCAATACCTGCGTTTTCAAAGAGTCCGATTCCGAAAACATAATCGTTTTTTACATCAAACTGTACGTCCTTATCGTCGCCGGTATTCAGTTTTCTACTGATTTCAAGAACCCAACCGGTGCCAGTATGCCTTCCATAAGCACTTACGTCGCCTCTGCCACCAACAAAAGGACCCTGATAGTAAATGCTGGGCATTCTTTTGGCACCGGTTCCTTTTATATACCCGTTGTCACTTACCGGGTCGATAGTTCCTCCGTTATAGCTTAGTACGCCATTGCTGTTTACTGCAGTCACTAATTTTGCTGTTCCTCCATCGATCTCTGCTTTGCTTAACCAGTAGTAATTTGATTTTCCTGGAATGACATATTTCGGTACGGTAACGCTTATGGAAGTATCATCACTCAGTTTCAGGGTTTGTTTGTTATCAGCATAACCTCCGCTTGTTTTTGCATCGGTATATCTTCCAGCATTTCCTCCGGGATTGGCAGGATCGGCATAGCCCCAGTATTGATCATCCAACTGATAATCTTCATTGGTCCGTACATATTTCCAATGCCATACATCCGCTTTATCATTCGGGTTAGTGGTATAATGTTTTACAGCATCTGTAAAAGGAGCAGCTAAACCGGTATGGCATGTGGTATAACAGCTTGTTTTATCCCAGGATGTGTTGGCAATATTGATATTCCACATAAATGAGAATTTATCTTCGTAATAGGGATTTTGAGCAGTCCCGTTTGAGCAGGCATGGGTGCTTTCCTGTTTCCATCTTTTTGTGGCGGCATCAAAGTACCAGGAATTTCTGTCTTTGCTTTCGGTAGGATCATCCCATTCAACCAGGAAGTAAATTTTGTCTGCATCATAAACAGAGCGGATCTTCACATTGTTCTTTTTGCCTTCATATCCGGCAAATACGTTGCAACCGGGTCGGGCAAAACTTGCATCAAGATTGGGAACCGTGGTGGAAGTTGACAAAATGGGGATATTCGCCCACATTGCGTCAATGTTTCCATCAATAGACGGAACAGTACTAAGTTTTTTGGAAAGCATGGTACCTGCGGGGATTTCCGCATCGGGAATCGGATCAGTATTGTCGTCTTTTGTACAACTGCTGATGGTAATCCCGGTCATTACCACGGCTAGTCCCGCGGCAAAGACGAGTGAATGGATCTTTTTTGTTCTCATTGTGTGTTTGTTTTGTGCGTGGTGAAATTGTAATACAAAGTAACCGTGCAATTCATTGGTCCTCAATGACAAACATCACTACCTAACTTGTTTGTTCGCAGATGGCTGTCTGCGAAAACGCAGATAAATGAACAAGGTAAGTAGGACCTTTTAAACGTTAAGAATAGGAAGTGGTATAGCGGGCTATGCTTTTTTTCAATCCTTCAAGATCAGCCAGAATAATATTCTTTCCCTCCATGCTGACCTGTTCCCTGTTTTTCAGGGAAGTAAGTACCCGGCTCACCTGGTCGGCGTTTGTTGCTGCTATATCCGCTATTTCTTGTCGGGATAAGGTTATAAGCGGTGATCCTTCCATCCCCTCCAACCCAAAGGATTCTGAAATATACAGCAAGGCAAAGATCACTCTTTCCTCTACTGTCATTTGGGCAAAATATTTGGACCTCTGTTCGCTTTTGCGAAGTTCTTTGGAATAGAACATCATGATGGCATAGAGGAATTCGAAGTTGGCTTTGAAGGCGTCGTAAAGCAGCGCATTGTCGAGGAAACAAACCCATACATCATTCTGGGCAACAGCACCAACCGGATGGGTTTCTCCTCCATAGCCGCGATGACCCAGAATATGACCATCACCGGCAAGGCGTACGATCTGTTCTTTCCCGTCGATATTCGAACTGACTACTTTTACCCTACCCTGCTGGATAAAATAGATCCCAAAAACAGGACTGTCTTCACGAAAAATATACTGCCCCTTGTTGATCTTGATCTGATTTTTTTTCGCACTGATCAGCCCGATGTATTCCGGGCTGCATTGTTTGACAAAACAGGACGCATTTTTACACTCGAAGCATTGGGTGGTGACTCTTTTGCGTCTGTTCATGCTCGTGGCAATTGATGCGTTCCAGGGGGTGGTGAAACAAGGGGTAAATATACGATTTGTCTGGCTAGGATTGGTGATTTCTCACGAAAAGGTTCAGGGTTAAGGGTACATGGTACAGGCATCCGGGGGCAGGCCATATGCCCGGTCCCTGAGCCGGCTGGTGAATTTCACGATGGTCCCTTACACTTAAGGCCGGGTCGAAGGGACGGGTGGACGGGGATTTTAACATTAAGACGCCCGGTCATTGAGAATGCGCACGTTACTCCGGATCAGACCAATACCCTTGTCCAACAACTTTTTCAAGATGCGAGACAGAAAACGTTTTATTCACTTTCTGATTGCCCAAATAGTGATTGAAAATGCGTTTAAAAGGTCGTGTTATGTCTGCTTCATCTGAGTGGTAATCTAAATAATTATATTCACTCATATCCACTTTGAAGTACTCTCCGAATTCCTTCATTAATTGAAAGGCATCCAATCCGTCGATACCCGTGCCTTGAAAAAACCGGGTATTGACATCAATTTTACCAACTCTTTTTTCAAAGAAATCAATAATACCATCTATCTGGTAGCCCATAGGAGAATCCAACCCCGCTCTTTTTCCTTTCATTCTGATAACGAATATAAAACCAGTTTTTTGATCTTAGGAAAGCCTTATCTCTCCACAAATTCATCTGAAGGCTATTCTCCAAATCTGGGGATTGTGTTGTGATGACGCGGGTTCCTCCCCCTGCCCCCTCCGAAGGGTAATGGCGCTAACTTAGAGTGTTNNCCCCCTGCCCCCTCCGAAGGGGGATAAGCGTTCGTGACCACAAAAATCTTCCTAAACCCTGCAAATTTTGGCTTCGAATTAGCTTACCGGAAGCGTACACATCCGGAACCCGAAACCCCTAACCCCAAACCATGGTTGGCCCCCGCTCACCACGTCAGAAACCCACTGAACACCGAAAACTGAAAACTGAAAACTATTTTTCACCCAACCACTGCTCCAGCCACTCAAAATAAACCGTCTGCCACAACAAAGCATTTTGCGGTTTATTGACCCAATGGCCCTCGTCGGGGAAATAGAGGAATTTACTAGGGATGCCCAACTGTTGAGCGGCGTTAAAGGCTTGCAAGCCCTCGCTTAATGGTACGCGGTAGTCTTTTTCGTTATGGATGACCAGAATGGGGGTATTCCAATTGGCTACATAGTTATGGGGGGAGTGTTTTTTGTAGTTTTCTTTGTTTTCTTCCTTCCAATATGGACCATTATCATAGTTCGCAAAGAACATTTCCTCGGTGCTTCCATACCAGGATTCCATATTAAACATACCACAATGGGAGATAAAGGTTTTGAAGCGGTTATTGTGATTTCCGGCCAGCCAGTAAACTGAATATCCGCCAAAGCTCGCACCGACTGCTCCCCTCCTGTCTTTGTCGACAAAAGGTTCTTTGGAAACCTCATCGATCGCACTCAAAAGATCCTGCATGGCTTGTCCGCCGTAATCGTGGCCGATCTGGTCATTCCATTCCTGTCCGAAACCCTGGAGGCCCCTTCTATTGGGTGCCACCACAATATAACCCTGCGATGCCATCAGCTGGAAGTTCCATCTATAACTAAAAAACTGGGAAACCGGACTCTGGGGTCCGCCCTGGCAATACAATAAGGTGGGGTATTTTTTCTTCGGGTCGAAATCGGGCGGGTAGATCACCCAGGTGAGCATGTCTTTGCCATCCGTGGTTTTGATCATCCTTTTTTCCACCTTGCCCATTTTCAGGGTGGCAAGCAGGGCATCGTTGGTAGTTTCAAGCGGGGTTTCTT
This sequence comes from Bacteroidota bacterium, assembly GCA_003531115.1. Lineage (GTDB taxonomy): Bacteria > Bacteroidota > Bacteroidia > UBA8524 > UBA8524 > UBA8524. Next base: position 4,777 of record DQHT01000091.1, read on the forward strand.
TTCCATCCATAGCCACTTTATACAAGGCTACCGGATGACTCATGCTCATTTTTGAAGCGATAAGAAAGGGTGTTTTAGAACGTGGAACTACGGTGATGGAAGTAAAATTATGAACGCCCTGGGTTAATTGTCGGATGGATTTATCCTTAAATGAATAAATAAAGATCTGTTCGGTCGCATCGATGGTTGCGAGCATATAAATTTCAGTGGCATCGGGCGACCAGGCAAAGGCATCCACCGAATGGATAAAGTTCTCTGTGATATCCTCCCATTTTTCCTTTTTCATATCCATCACCAAAACCCTGTTTTTATCCGCTTCATAACCGGCTCTTTCCATACTCAGCCAGGCCAGCTTGCTTCCGTCTTTATTGAAAGCAGGTGCTTTGTCGTAGCCTTTGTTGGCTTCGCTGAGGTTTCTGGTTTTTTTGCTTGTCAGGTCGTATTCATAGATATCGGTATTCGTCGACAGCGCGAACTGGGTGCCGTATAATTTTTTGCAGGTGTAATACACTTTGCTCCCATCCGGACTAAAACACACTTCATCGGCACCACCAAAAGGCATGGTGGGAGCATGGAATTTTTCGCCTTCGAGCAGGTCGATCATGGAGCCGGCGGCATCATCCTTTCCATATTCCATCACAAAAAGATGATTATAGCTGTAGTCACTCCATGCATTCCAATGGCGGTACATCAATCCATCGATCACCCGGGCTTCTGTTTTGGGAAATTGGGGATACACTTCCTTCGCTTCCTTTTCCATCTTCACCCTGCGGCCAACGAGAAGCTTCATTCCCATCGGGTCATAGCGAAAAAGATGGATGCCCCCTTCGATATCGGTAACGTTGCTGAAACCCTTTTCGATCATGTCGTATTCCCACATCTGGTCGGAGCCCGATTTACCGGAGATAAACCCAAGTTTTTTACCGTCAGCGCGAAAACACAATTCAGAAGGGTTGTATTCTTCCGGGATCAGTATTTGTTTCTCCCCCGTTTTCAGGGTGATAATTTCTGCGCGGGTTTTGCCCTTGTTGGCTTCCACATCATAGGAAGTTACCAGATAAACAAGGTATTCGCCATTCGGAGAGACCTGTTGGCCGCCAATACGTTGAAAACGGAAAAGGTCGGCAGGCTCCATGGGTTTTTGCGCCGCGGCGGTCAGGGTCACTAACATAAGTATCGTGAAAGCATAAAGGGTTTTCATACGGCCAAAAATAAGAAAGCATTCGGGCTAATCCCGACAATTTGGAAATTTTTGTCAGGCATAAATCGCCCTTTATAGATTCTCTGCTTCGGAATGGCTAATTTCCGCCCTTATTTGTATTCAAATTCTACTCCAATGAAAAGAACCTTATGGGTGTTAAGTGCCCTGATGCTGATTAGCGTCGCCTGCCGTCAGCCGAAACAGAGCACCAAAAAAGCGCCGGAAGCCCCTGCCAAAAAAGGTATGCCCAGCATCGCCTCCAAAGTTAAAGCCTGTAAAAAGATACCGGGACTGTTTACCATCTATCAGGATACCACGGATGGATCAGCCTATCTGCAGGTAAGCAAAGCCCAATTGGAAAAGGAATATATCTACTTCGCCTATACTGAAAATGGTGTGATCCAGGCCGGACATCACCGGGGCAGTTACCGCGATAACCAGGTATTCCGGATCAGAAAAAGTTATAAGGATATTCAGTTTGTCAAAGAAAACACCTCTTTCTATTTCGATTCAGCCTCAGCTTTGTACAAAGCTCGCGGAGCAAATATTTCTCCTTCCATCCTCGCACAGGAAGAGATCGTGGCATCGGACAAAGACTCCTTGTTCCTGATCAGTGCCGATAAAATTTTCTTAAACGAAACCCTGAGTCGGGTGAAACCGCCTTCCCTGCCTATTCCCGGTGCGGGATTCCGCTTTGCCCTGGGGAGCATTAACCCCAAAAAGACCCGCTATACCGCTATCCGGAGTTATGAACAGAACACCGATATTATTGTAGAATATGTTTATGATAACCCGGCTGCCTTTATTCAGGGCGGACAGGAAGTTACCGACCCGCGTTCGGTGAGCATTGTTTACCAGCATAGTTTTATGGAAGTTCCGGCCGATAATGGTTTTACACCACGCCGGGATGATCCGCGGGTAGGCTATTTTAACGAACAGGTTAATGACATGACCTCATATTCTGCCACCCCATACCGGGACGTGATCCATCGCTGGAATCTGGTTAAAAAGGATCCCAATGCCGCCATGTCGGAGCCGGTGAAACCCATTACCTGGTGGATAGAAAATACCACGCCAGTTGAATACCGTGAAACCATTAAACAGGCCGCCCTTACATGGAACCAGGCTTTTGAAAAGGCCGGATTTATTAACGCCATTGCCGTTGAAATTCAACCCGATGATGCCGATTGGGAGGCGGGAGATATCCGATACAATGTACTTCGCTGGACCTCTTCCCCAAATCCTCCTTTTGGCGGGTATGGACCCAGTTTTGTGAATCCGAAAACCGGGGAAATTCTGGGTGCGGATATCATGCTTGAATTTGTATTCCTGACTAACCGTATGCGCCAGTTTGATGTATTTACAACAGCGGGTATGGGTTTGGGTATGGAAGAAAATGAAGAAAGCGAAGTGCCTCAAATTCATAACGGACATGCCTGTGTGGCAGGCGAGCTGCTTCAACACAATTCCCTTGTTGGTATGGCACAGCTCACCACGGTAGATGCCGATGAAAAGGAAAAAGAAAAATTCATCCATTCGGCCATCCATTATCTGATCCTGCATGAAATGGGACATACCCTCGGTTTGATGCACAACATGAAAGCATCGAACCTGTGGATGCCCGATGATATCCATAACCCGGCTAAAACACAGGCGAAAGGACTGATCGGTTCGGTGATGGATTATCCTGCGGTGAACATCAATCCGAATCACGCTTTACAGGGAGATTATTATACCACCAAACCAGGTCCTTATGACCTTTGGGCCATTGAATATGCGTATTCACCCGGTTTGAGCGACCCAGAGCAGGAAGAAGCCCGTTTGTCAAAAATTCTGTCACGCAGTACCGAACCCGACCTGACCTTTGGAAATGATGCCGATGATATGCGTTCTCCTGGTAAGGGAACAGATCCGCGTGTCATGATCTTCGATATTTCAGGTGATGCGGTACAATATTCATACGACAGGGTCAACATGCTCAATGCGGTTATTCCGAAACTCAAAGACAAATACAGTACAGAAGGCGAAGGCTATCAGGAACTGTTGGTTTCTTATTTCGCTGTGACTGGAGAAATCGGTAACGCTACCTCTGTAATGAGCCGTTATATTGGAGGCGTCTATGTTGAACGTAGTGTGGTAGGGCAAGCTAACGCCAAAACCCCTTATACCCCTGTTCCTGTTGCCTACCAGAAGAAAGCGATGAAGTACCTGAGCGAACAACTTTTTGCTCCTGATGCTTTTAAGGCTTCTGAAGGACTTTACACTTATTTGCAAAGACAACGCAGGGGCTTTAATTTCTTTTCGAGTACTGAGGACCCTAAAATATACGAACGCGCCCTGGCCATGCAAAAAAGTGTTCTTATCCATATTTTGCACCCGAATACCCTTGACCGGGTATCCAATTCAGGCTTGTATGGAAACACCTATAGTCCGGTACAGATCATGAGCGACCTGGAAACAGCTATTTTCAGTGCCGATTGGAATGGAAACGTAAACACCTTCCGGGTCAATCTTCAGAAACAGTATGTGGATTATCTGATCCAGATCGCCGGCTTAAGCTCAAAAAGTAACCACAATACAGAAAGCCAGGCTGCCGCTTATGCCACATTGATCTCGATACAAAAAAATCTGAAACTGAATGGTTTAAAAGGCGATATCGCTACCCGTGCTCACCGTGCATTTTTAAACTACACCATCGCGCAGGCTCTCGAGGGGAAATAGCAAAAAAATACCCGCCCCAGGGAAAACGGAGCGGGTAATGAACCTATGAACCAAAAATTACTAATCCCTGCATAATAGTAAACAATCACTATGCCAAGATGGGGTTGTTGTAAATAAAATTAATGTAGTAACACTAAAACAATCTAACTCCTTAATTTTCAGCGAGAATAATTTTATAATCAGTCTAAATAAGGCAAAAACAATGCCTTTTTTGGGTGGGGTGTCGTTTACTATTTTGAGAAAAAAGTGTGTCAGAATTACAAAGTTATTACCGAAAACTGAAAGCTACTTCACCTTTAGATACCGATAGCGTGCTATCCCCCACTTATGCAGGCGGTATTGGATGGAGGTAAGCAAAACCCCCAATCCATATTTTACGCTACGGCTAAAATTGATGGAAGAAGCTTCGTCGAAATATTTGGTGGGGCATGTCACTTCGGCAATTTCATAACCTGCCATAAAGACCTGGGCTGTCATTTGGTTGTCGAATACAAAATCGTCGCTATTCGCTTCGATATCGATCTTTTTAAAAACTTCGGTACTAAAAGCCCGGTAGCCGGTATGGTATTCGGAAAGTTTTTGGTTGATGACGATATTTTGAAATAAAGTGAGGCAGCGGTTAAAAATATATTTATAGATGGGCATCCCCCCTTTTAAAGCACCTTTTCCCAGAATGCGTGAAGCATAAACTACCGGAAAAACCCCATTGGCTATAATGCCTGCCATAGAGGCGATCAGCATTGGTGTGTATTGATAATCAGGGTGTAACATGACCACAATATCCGCCTCCAGCTCGAGTGCTTTGGCATAACAGGATTTTTGATTGCCGCCGTAACCCCGGTTTTTTTCGTGGCGTACGATATGGCGGATGCCGAGTTCTTTTCCCTTTTCCACTGTGGTATCCCGGCTGGCATCATCCACCAGTACCACTTCGTCTACTATGTCCATGGGAATTTCCCGATACGTTTTTTCCAGCGTTTGGGCCGCATTATACGCGGGTAGCACCACCACCAGTTTTTTGCCGTTGATCATCGCGGCAAAAATAGACAAAAAGCTTAGTCTTTCTTCCTGAATCCCAGTGAAACCGAATTGATGCAATAGCGTAAGCCTGTTGGGTCAGGACCGTCGTTGAACACATGACCCAGGTGCCCGCCACAATTGGCGCAGACCACTTCGGTGCGCAGTATGCCATGGCTCTTGTCGAGGACCTCACGCACCTTCGACTTATCTATACTCTCGTAAAATGAAGGCCAGCCACAGTGGGCATCGAACTTGGTGGTTGAGGTAAATAATTCTGCACCGCATGCCTTGCATACATAGGTTCCTGAATCCCAATGCTGGTCGTATTCACCGGTATGGGGGCGTTCGGTGCCTTTTTCGCGCAATACGCGGTATTCTTCAGGGGAGAGTATTTCTTTCCACGCGGAATCGGTTTTTGGGAGGGAGTCTTTCGGTATCATTGAGGAAGAAGGGGTTATAGGTTCTGGGCTACGGGTTGTGGGGTCCACTGTTTGGGGACCCTGGCAGGAACTCAGCAAAAATAAACAGATTAAGAATAGTGACATTGTTCGCATATTCGCTTCTCCTTTCTTTTATTTGAAAAATGGTTACCCGGCAACTTACAACAAAACCAGCTTTTCTTCTCTTTTGTTTGCTGCTGATTTCAGCCATTAGTCGTGTTCCGCTCCTATTTCCTGACAGGATGGTACTTGACGGTGACGAAGCCCTTATGGGGCTTATGAGCATCCATCAACTGGAACTGGGCGAAACGCCCTGGTTCTTTTGGGGACAACGTTATGGCTTTAGTCTGATCGAAGTAAGTTTCATCAGTTTTTTCCATCAAATATTGGGCTATTCTGATCTGGCTGTTAAAACAGGCATGTTAAGTCTGTGGTTGGTAGCCCTGAGCGGCTTGTTCCTCTTCCTCAAAGAAAAACTTTCAGCCCGCTGGGCCTTTGCCCTGGTTTTGCTCTTTGCCCTCCATCCGGTTTGGTTCTATTGGAGCATCAAAGCCAGGGGTGGTTACCTTACGGCACTCGCTTGTTCGGGGTGGTTGTTTTTTCTGGCGGCAAAACCATCGATCCCTTTATGGATACGTGGCCTGGGTATCGGCATTTTTATGGCGCTGATCTACCATGCCATGAAATTATGGTTTCCGTCCAGTATACTTTTTGTGGCAGCACTCCTCTATCAACAAAACAAAAAACTTCCTCTCGTTTTTTTTGCCCTGACCAGCTTTGTGGCCAGTTTTTCCCTCATGTATTTCCTCTCTCTCGATTATCCTGATTATTGGAATCCCAGAGTGATCGATATCTCATTATGGCAAAGCAATCTGGGACTGGCCCTGTCACGTGTCCAGGACTTCTTTGAGGGAAATTATTTTTTGGGAGATATCCATCCGGTAAAAAACTGGACTTTAATCTCCTGGCAACTAATAAAAGGGTTGTTTATGTGTAGCATGATACTGGCTGTTTTGCAATGGAAAGAGCGGACAGACAAAGTGGCACAGTTTCTTTTTTTGGGAGCAGCTCTGGCTCCACTGGGTGTTTTGATCATTACCAACGAATTTTTTAGTCCGCGTTATCTCCTGCCCGCCCCTTTCTTTTTGTTTTTCTGGTGTGCGCTTCAATGGAACAGGCTGAGGTATACCGGTCTGCTCCGGACTATCGGTATTGCTGCTTCATTTATTTTTCTGGCCGGATCCTGGCAACTCACCCAAACCGATTATTTCCAAAAACGGGTTCAGGAACGCATCGATAAAATTGCATTGAGTAAAAAATTGTTGGATGATGGATATACCCATGTTCTCTGCAACACCCCTGAAACCCATTGGCAGCTGATGTATTACAGCAAAGGTCAATTGGTCTGTTCCGGGATTTATCCGCATGACCGGTTCCAGGCATTCCCGAACGCAGTTCGGGAAGCCTATAATTCGGGGAAGCCTGTCCCTGTTCTTTCCGGCGACCCCCGAGCCTGGCAGGGACTTGACAAATTCATGGAGCCCTATGGTTCTCAGTACCTGATACGGAAGCCTACTCCCGGACAACTTGATTCCATGGACTTTGAAATGCGGATATTGTATTAAAAGCTGAAAAAAGGAAAGAGTCGGTAACAGCAAGGAGCAAAAAATACCAAATTGTAGGTATATCCCGTAGCATCTATTAGCCGTAATTTGGATTTTTAAATTCGTAGTAAAATGGCCAATAGAGCAACACAGTCCCTGACCGCAGGTATGAAGATCTTAGGAGGAGCGAACCTCCCGACCTATACCCTGGAGTATTTAACCCCTACCACCAAACATGCTGTAGGGAGCTATGAAACCATCGTAATACCTTATATCGAGCTTGGAAGGAGCTCTAAATGCGGGGTACAATTCAGCGACGACACGCCAACGGTTAGTCGCCGGCATTGCGCGATCGAAAGAAAAGGTGCGGAAACCAGCATTATCAATCTTTCGGAATCGAACCCTACCCTTATCAATGGCCGGCCGGTTTCCAGTAAATATTTTCTGAATAACGGAGATGAGATCCAGCTTTCACTTGAAGGACCAAAACTGCGATACAATACAACAAAAACGGGAACTGCGAAGATCGGTTTCACCAATAAGATGAACCTGGTGATGCAACAGGCTATCAAACCGTACAAAACGGTGGCTATCACGGTACTAACCTTATTTGTTGTTGCGGTTTCTGCCGGTTCTTATGCCCTCGTAAAACTGAACCAGGAGAACGTAGTTTTGGCTGAAAAAATTGAAGACCAGGCCGAATTAACCAGCCAACAAGCCGATTCCCTCGCCAAACTGAATGAGGCAAACAAGGCTCTTGGGGCCATGATGCAGATCTCGGATGAAAAGTTGAAAGCAGAACAGCAACGCTTAATGCGCACCAACCAGGGGCTGGTTTCGCAACTCAGCGAACTGCGCCAAAAAAATGAAGAGGTTATTGCTGCCAACAAATCGGGGGCTGAGCTGATCGAACCTTTAAAAGGATATGTGCTTGCCCTGTTTCTGAACAAAATGACGGTAGAATACGAAGGAAGCACCGAAACCTACGACCTTGGAGGTGATTGCATGTGTACCGGATTTATCACCAATGATGGCAATTTTGTTACCGCCCGCCATTGTATCGATGCCCCGCTAACCGACAACGAAGTGGCCAATTTCGTTGACAACAGCGGAGGAAAAGTAACCATGCATTATACAGCCATGTCGTACGATCAGAGTATCAAGTTCGATTTTACGAACCGCGATATGAAGGCAGATTACTCCAAAGACAAAAAATACCAGCATACCCTGCAGGGCGTTTCAGGCACCCTGCGTGTTCCAGACTATTTTAGCGGAGCTGATTGGGCTTATATGCCTACCAAATATACCTCAGGACTACCTTTTGACAAAACCCTTTCGTCCAGCCTGAAATCAGGAGATCGTTTGATCGTTCTCGGGTATTCATATGGAATGACCTACCGTACTGACGGTAACCTCGAACCCTATTATTCAACCGGTAACGTGGCTTTAAGTGGCTTGCAAAATAAAACCATTCAGACCAGTGAAGCAGGTTTCGATGGAGGTAACTCAGGAGGGCCTGTATTTGTGGTTCGAAACGGTGGCATACAATGCATCGGAATTGTTACCGGAAAATGGCGAAAACCCGAAGTATCTGTAACGGAAAGTGGCGATTATACGCAAACCATGGTCGATGCCAATATCCAGATCGTCACGCCATTGATTAACTATTGATCTATGAAAGTAAAGGCCTCTTTATTTTTGTTGTTCTTCCTCGTTACCTCCTATACAGCCACATGCCAGATCATACGCATCAATAACCAATGTAACCCGCTGATCGGCTCCCTGGAACAGGTGGTTTATATTGTGCGGCAGGACTATGCCCTGAAAGGAAGCGACGGGGTGCTTTATGGACAAAATAACCAGGAATATTTTGGCTACCGATACGGTCCGGCAATAGTCTGGAACGGGCAATTGTATGTGAGTCCTGTGACCTATTACGCCCATTTGCGTGACACTTCGGCTACCAATTATGGAGCGGAATATGTTCCGGTGCCGACGACCACCTCTTTCAAACATGTGGCGCAGGATCTGTTTACCAAAATCGATCCTGAGGCATTAAAAGCGACACCCGAAAAAGCTACGGTGGTCATGACAGATAGCATGAGTGGCTCACAACCTGTTGGTATAGAGAGTATAAGTACAAAAAAGACCCTGCTGGTTACTTTCGAGTGCCGGGATGTCGAACTCAGCGACAGCTCCAGATTTAAACTCAACTTTCTGTATGCCGAAATCATACGGGAACCCAATGGCAAAATGCATATCAAAGAAACGAGTATGGGTAATGCTGTGCGTTTTGCTCTGGTATTCGATGAAATTACAGAAATTGGTGTGGCCCGGCTTGAATTCCGGGGCTTTGCGGAAACAATGAACGGAGCCGTGCAGATCAATCCGGTAAAGGTGGAAGATGCACCGGAAACAAACAACAACGGAAAATCCAGAAAAAAATAATGGCACTAAAATTCACCCTGTTTGGCAATACCCATGTTGGCAGCGTTCGCGACCACAATGAGGACAATTTTGCCGTATGTTCAGACCTCTCTGACAAACTCTGGAGTTTTGCCAAAGACGAAGCCCGAACGCTTTCAGAAAAAGGAGCCTTATTGGTAGTTGCCGATGGAATGGGTGGCACCAACGCGGGAGAAGTAGCTTCTGATATTGCCCAGAACAGTGTAAAGAAGGCCTTCGAAGCCATGGAAACGCTTCCGGCAGGAACAAAAGAGCGGGAAAATTTCCTGAAAAAAGTGATCGTTCAGGCCCATCAGGAGGTAGTAAAACATCAGGAAGATAATCTGGATACTGCCGGTATGGGAACAACCCTGGTAATCGCCTGGGTGATCGATGATCTGGTCCATGCTGCCTGGAGCGGAGACAGCCGCTGTTATGTCTATGAAGAAGGCAAAACATTGGTACCCTTTTCTGAGGACCATTCCATCGTATGGGAATTGGTAAAAAAAGGTGATCTCACTGCAGAAGAAGCCAGACTTCATCCAAATAGCAATATCATCAGCCAGAGTCTCGGCGACCCGAAAAATGCTCCTAAACCGGATGTAAAAACCCGGCCTTTGTACGCCGGAAATAAAATTCTCGTATGCAGCGACGGATTAAATGGAATGATCAGCGATGGAGAGATCCAGGCTTATTTGCAACGCAAGCAGGATGTCGCTCAAACCTGTCGGGAACTTGTTGAGGCAGCCAATAACGCCGGGGGTCATGATAATATTACCTGTTTGTTGCTCGAGGTAAAAGAAGGGGCAGCAGCACCCGTGGAAAACCCGGGAAGCCAGCCAACCCAAACGGCAGTATTGCGTAAAAAAGTCAAATACAATTATGCCATCATCGCCATCCTCGTTCTTGCCCTGGCCTTATTGGCGTATCAATTTATGCGTAACGCGGATGGCGAAAAAACTGGCCCGACTACCCTGGCTCTTCAAACAATGGCCGTACATCCCCAGGATGACCTGATCATCGATATCAATACCCTTTTATCGAAGAAAGTCGATCAGATCGAAAAAATAATCTGGCCCGAAGGAAAATACCAACTAAGCGGAACTATGCTTACGCTACTGGGTCCTGTTTCCACCAGCGACACCTTGTTCATCAGTTATACCTTGCCGGAAGAAGAAGGGAGCTTTTTAAGTCCGGTACTTTTTACAAGCAAAGTCGATGAAGCAGGCGAAGCCGATAGCGAGGTTGAACCAGTAGCTCCGGCATCCGGACAGGATGACATGACACCCGCTCCGATCCAGTCGCCACAAAGAGAAACAGCGCCGACTCCGCCAAGAGATACAGCCCGGGTTCAGGCACCTCCTCAAAGACAAAGAGACACGGTCATAGCGCCACAGAAACCAAGATTGAACCCGATCAATAATACAGATACAACTAAATAAACTGCCAACGATGAGATGCCTTGAATGTGGATACCAGAATGACGAAAGTGTAAGTACCTGTACCAAATGCGGCACACTGCTTATGCCTTCTTCCAAAATAAAAAAAACTGAAGCTCCTGCAAAGAAGCCTGAAACAGCAAACCCGGAAATTAAAGTATCGGGCAATCCAACGATCATTGGTAAAGCGGTTGACCTGACTGCCTGGGATGAACCCGAAACTACGAGCCCAAAAACGATAAAGAACCAGGCGTATTTCACTTGTGCTGCCTGCAACTATTACCCCCTGAAAGAGGAAGTTTCTTCCGAAAATGCCTGTCCGAATTGCGGAAGTACGGGTGAGGCGGGTAAAGGTGAAAACAAACAGTCCGGCACCATGAAACTTGGTGATTTCCAATTGGGTGAAGCGCAAATTTCTGTGACCCTCAAGGAAGAAGGTGGAGAAAAAAGTATCCGCATGGAGGGTGAAGAACTGAAGCTTAACCGTGAAAATCTGGACCCGAATAACAAATCCATCGCTTCAAAAAAACATGCCCGGCTAAGCCTGGAAAAAGGAGAACTCTTTTTGGAAGATGAAAGCAGCAACAAAGCCACTTTTGTTCAGGTTTCAGGAAAGGTGAAATTGGAAAACGGGATGCGTATCATCCTCGGAAATAAAATGTATACAGTAAGCATAGAAGAAAAATAATGGCAGCTCCGGGCGTAATCGACATACAGGAAGGTTCCATTATCCAGTCGGCGAGCAAAACCTATACGGTCGATCGATTGCTGGGTGAAGGAGGTTTCGGGAGTGTGTACCTGGTGCGCGACGGGAGCAAACCCTATGCATTAAAAATTACAAAAATGTGGACGTTTATGCCCAATGAACGTCTTGAATACGCCAAACGTTTTAAGCAGGAATTTGAATACGGATCCCGACTGCAAAGCCGCTACCTGGTTAAAAGTCATGATTTTGATCTGGCCAATGGCAATCCGTTTTTGGTGATGGATGTTTGCGCCGGAGGATCTGTTCGGGACCTGATCGGCAAATCAAACCGTCCGGATGAGATCGATCAGGTGGCACACGGTATTCTTTGCGGATTACGTGACCTGCATTCAGAAGGAATTATTCATCGCGATCTGAAACCGGAGAACATCCTTTTCGATGACCAAAAAATACCCAAACTTTCTGATTTCGGCATCTCTGCCTCTGTTAAAAAGCGCCATACAGTAGCCAACTTTCTGGGCCATGCCAAGGAAGTTTTTGCTACAGGCACCTATTCCCCACCCGAGCAGATCGACCCGCGCCTGGCCATGAAAGTGATGGGCCCCGCTAACGACTTTTTTGCTTTCGGAGCCCTGATGTACGAACTGATCGCAAGGGGCAAATTTCCCTTCGGCGATTTCGAGGACTTTATGGAGAATATGCCCGCCTATGAAAAAAGGAAAAAAAATGAGGACTGGGATCGTTCAACCTTGCATCAATCCGGAGTTGATCCAAAATGGACAGGCATCATTGAACGTTGTTTAAAAGCAAGGCCCGAAGATCGGTTTCAATCAGCCGATGAAATTTTACAGGCTATAGGTTTTGACCCGCAACAGCAACGCCAAAGGCCTGAAGTTCACCCGAATAGTCAATGGAAATTTAGCGTACAAAATGGAGAAGAGATCGGGCGTATTTATCTGGTTTCTAATCTCTTAAATAGAAAAAATAAGCTTCCGTTAACCCTGGGATGGTTTAATCCGGAAGATCCCTTTACAAACGACATTGGCATTGCCGAAAATTTTACCCAGTACATTTCGAACTATCACGCAACACTTGAGTATCTGCCCGAACTGAACCGAATCCGGATAAAAGACGGTCAGTACCGTAAGAAGGATGGCGTTGATGGCTGGTACAGATCAACCAATGGTATTCTGGTAAATGGCCGGCATGTAGACGAGGCCGGAGTTATTCTGGAGCCGGACGATATCATCAGCATTGGCGATACGACCTTAAAGACCACAGTTTTTTAATCCATTAATTCAACAAAGCATGAGCACCTATTCTCCAAACGACCTTTTTGCCAACCGGTATTTATTACTCGAAAAAATCGGCATCGGAGGCTTTTCCGAAGTATGGAAAGCTGAAGACCAGATGGCGGAAGATACCGTAGTGGCCATTAAAATTTATGCACCCGAGCGGGGTATGGATGAACTGGGACTCAAACAATTTCGGCGGGAATACGCCGTGGTGTTAAATCTCAATCATCCGAGCCTGCTTACGGCCCGGCATTTTGATGTGTTTAACGGTAGTCCCTATCTTGTTATGCCATTCATCAGCGGCGGATCTGTGTATAACCAATTGATGGAACATGGCCCTTATAGCGAAGAACAAATGGCCAAACTGATTGCTCAGATGGCCGATGCTTTTCATTTTTTGCATGATCATGATGTGCTCCATCAGGATATCAAACCCGATAATATATTAATTGACGGCCGCGGAAATTACCTGCTCACCGATTTTGGGATCAGCTCCCGTTTAAGAAGCAGCCTGCGGAAAAGTACAACTACAGCCACAGCCATGACCGTTGCCTATGCCCCACCCGAGCGTTTTCAGGGAAGTCAGGAAGCATTGGCTGCGGGTGATATTTTTTCATTTGGTGTGCTTTTGTATGAACTGGCTGTAGGTGATGTACCCTGGATGGGGGCTGGCGGAGTTGTGGTAAAAGCGAATTCTGAACCTGTCGAATTGTCGGGCGATTATTCCAAACGCTTCCAAAACCTTGTTCAGGCCTGTTTGCGGTTTAAACCGGAAGATCGTCCCACCGCATCCGACCTGAAAGCCTGGGCTCTCGAATTTATGCGCGAAGGTGCATGGCCTGAAATTCCTCAGCCCAAAGCCCAAGCCGCCACGGAAACCAAAGAACCTGCACGGGGAAGAAGTACGCAACGTATGGATGATTTACCTCCTGTGAACAAGGGAAACGAAGCGGCTACCCTGAAACATGGGTCGGACGATATGCCCCATTCGGAAAACGGAAAAAAAGGAAAACGAGGTTTGATGGTGGCAGTAATTGTATTGCTTCTTGCAGGTGGAGCGTCGGCCTGGTACTTCAGTTCCGGCCCTGAAAAAACAGAAGTCACCGAATCGATGTTGCAAAAAAACCAATTCGATTCGCTCTTAAAAACTGCAGATAGTATGGCCAGGACCAGTGACCTGGCTGCCGCTTTACTTATCTATCAGGAAGCCTTAAAATTGTTTCCCGACGATTCATTGGGACTGGCTTCTGTTACGTGGTGCGAGGAGCAAATTTCACTTCTGGCTGCCGGAGATTCGACATTGACGGATACGACGGTTGTGGCAAGCATCACTCCTCCCGGGGAAGTTGTTAAACCTGCCCCACCGGTTAAAGTTGAAGAAAAAAAGGTGGTTCCCAAGGTGGAAGAACGGAAACCAACTGAAGATGAATTGAGAAAACAACGGCTCAAGGAACTGGAAGGGCAGAAAGTAGAGAAAACAGGTGATTTTGATCTGACTGACATGTACTCCTCAGGCAGCAAGTACGACTACAAAGGGGCGGTTCGTAGCGGAAAGCCCCATGGATACGGCATTGCCTATTTTGACGATGGTAATCGTTACGAAGGAAACTGGGAAAATGGCGTTCGAACAGGAAGTGGTACCTACTACTTTGCAGACGGAACCGTTTATGTGGGAGGCTGGAAAAATGATGCCTTTAGCGGAAGAGGAAAAATGACCTGGGATGATGGAGATAAATATGACGGCAGTTATGCCAATGGCAGGCGAAATGGGCTCGGGACCTATACCACCGGAGGCGGTGATATCAATAATTGTCCGGATTGCCGCAAATACCAGGGTTATTGGAAAGACAATAACAAACATGGGATGGGCAAATGTTTCGACCGCAACGGCAAATTATTGTATGACGGTGAATTCAGGGATGGCAAACCTGTTGGCCGCTATCCTAACCGTTAAAAAAAGTATTCTCCTAATGTAAGTTGAAGGTTCGGCTAACATTGAAACCAAAGTATAGGTTGCCTTCAAAAAAAGAGCCTGTACTTTCACTTATAAAGCCTTTTTCGATCATCGCCTGGGCGTTGGTAACATGAAGTTGAAATACATGTCCCCCGGTTTCAATATCCACACCAACAGCCACACAGGTTGCAGGTTTTAAACCATTTATAGCCGGCATTTCTGTATGATTGAGAACCGGATAAACTTCGGCATTAACCGACAGCCGGCGGGTGAGTTTATAGCGTCCGCCAATTCCCAATGCATAAACATCATTCGATTCGGCAACTTTCGCCACCAGGTTATAATGGATCAGGGTAGGCATGAGTTGAAAGGAAAGATCGGCATTCATTTTTCGTGCGATCAGAATCTGGTGGGTGTAAGTTAAGCGTGAGGTAAAATAATTCTCCCTATTTGGTTCCGCCCATTTCAGTCCATTCACTGCGATACCCGAAAGGAGCGTTACCGATACCGGCATCGTCAATTTTCCGCCTTTGCTTTGTTGCAGCAGCTGATATTTCAAAAATCCATCAACAGATTTTTGATAAACACTGCGGCCGATCCCGACACATAAGCGATCTATTGGCGAATACTCCAATCCCAGGCGCACACTTGCCTGGTCCAGTCCAAAAAAAGTGTAGGCCCCATCCCGGATATTTCCAAAGCGGTGGCTGATCAAAAAAGCCATTTCGCCTTGTGCCGGAATCTGTATTGTATGCCCGTTGATCAATCGCGTTCCTTTAAAGGTAGCAAAAGCGATTTCTTTTGAAGGAGGTGAGATCGAATCCAGGCTGCTCAACAAATCATCCTCTTCTTCCTGCGCCGAAGCGATCAGACCCATTGCCAGGGCCAGGAATAAAACCCCGGTTCTCATAATGGCTTGAGCTCCCCATTAATCCTTATGTCGATCTCCTCGGCAATGTTTTCCAGCTTGTCGTTTTTTATCCCGTAATCCGCCAGTTTTACCCGGAACTTACAAGTCACACTGATGGTTTCTCCCTTTATGGTTATGGTCGCCTTTTCAGTGATGGATTTCGCTACTCCGTGCAGAGTGAGCTTTCCTTCTACATTTACTTCATAGGTCCCGTCCTTTTTCCAATCTACCGGGGTACTTTCGCTAATCTTACCGCTAAAGGTAGCTTCAGAATACTTTTCTGATTCGAGGTAGTTTTCGTTAAAATGTTCTTCCATCAATGCCTTTTCAAATTCAAAAGAACGGATAGGCACTTTTACCGCAACGGCCTGGGTTGCTGTGTTGATCAGCATGGTAACCTGCTTGTTTTCGGCAGAGATATCCTCCAATTTTGCCTTTGAATAAAAACTTGCCGTAGCTGTACGGGTAATTAACTTTTGTGCTTCAGCCTGAAACGCCACGCTAAGCAGCACGAACATCATCCATGTTTTCATCATTTTAGTTATTAGGGCAACCTGCTCTTTCCCAGATCGCGATGGTTTTAATTTTACATTCACTTAGTTTAGGGCTCAATTTGGGCATGGGGCTCACCCCTGCATCGTGCCGGATAGCGGCACCAACCCTTCCGTTCAGCACCATTGTTTTTAGCTGATCATAGGTTTCCAGACTCACCCCTCCCGAGGCCGTGGCTGCATTGTGGCAAGGCATGCAATTCTGATTGATGATCGTGCTTACCTGCACCGAATAACGCACATTCGCCGTGTCGCAATCGAACTGGGAAGCGAAATAGAGGTTTTCCTCTTTATCATAATAACAGGAGCCGAAAAACACAAACAGAAGACTTATGCCAAATATGCTCTTCATCCTTTTAGTTGTTAGGTGCCCCCGCATCGATCCATTTTTTAATTACATTGATGTTGCAGTCGCTCATTCGCGCGCCTCCGTATGGCATTTGTTTGAAACCAGTCTGGTGTGAACTGACCCCGTATAACTTTCCGTTCAGGGCCAGAGGCTGTACCGTGGCATAAGATTCCAATAGCACCCCAGCCGAGGCCGAACCCGTTTTATGGCAACCCACACAATTTCTGTCGAGTATGGGCTTAACCCCTGCACTAAAAGTAAAGATCGTGCTGTCGCAATCAGCTGTGCAGGCATTGTTTCTTGCACCCTGTTGTATCCATTTTAGGATCAGGCTTTTTTGTTCCGGAGTTAATGGACTTTTGTCTAATGGCATCCGCTTCTTCGTATCTGTTTCATTGATGACCTCCCACAAGTCACTTTCAGAGGGGTCGCCAGGTGTTACTACGTCGGATTGAAACAGAGCGAGGTATGAGTCCAGCCTCACCCCCTCCGCCGCGGTAATGGCATCATGGCAGCCTGGCATGGCACAATTTGACCCCAATAAAGGGAGAATATCATTTTTAAAATAAACAGAATCAGGATCGCATTTATCTGTTTGAGTAGGGATCCCTCCACCCGGTGGAAAGGGAGGTGCTTCATGTACACAAGCCTGCATAAAAATGAGCATCATGAGGATCAGGGCACCCGTATAAAGGAATGAATTCGCTTTCATAGGCGTTATTTAACGACAAAACAGTTTTTACATTTGATATCTCCGGGAAGTTCAAACTCCGCATCGGGCGATAAGTACCCCGCATAGAGGCATTTGAGCTTGACCGTTTGTTTGGCGGCCATTGGGCTTTGGTCCGATGGATCCATCATACAACTGAGCTGAAAACCGGCTTCATCGGATATAAAGGTCAGTACGTTCACACTGTCTGCCTGTTGAACATGCTCTATTTCTCCAGTCAGTTCAATGACCTTTTCAAAATACCGGGCATGAGCCAGGGAATCTTCGTTGACGAATCCTGCAATCAGCTCCCTTACTTCCAACTGGAAATCAGGTTTTGCCGACTCAATGTTTTTATGGGGTTTGTTAAATACCCAAAACACTCCGGCCATTCCCGCCAAAAAGAGGAGTCCGATGACCACACTTATTTTTTTCCAGTTTTTCATCATCCAGTGATTGTTCCTCCAAAAGTGGGGTGAATGATCAGTTTGGCCGCATCATGAGCCACGAAATGGGAAATGAGCGAGACGAAACGGGAAAACAGGACTACCGATCAGGAACCGGTATACCAACTTTTGAAGGCCTGTACCTTTTCTGCACTGACAAGAAGCTCTTCTTCAGGCTGGAATTCAAGCTCCAGTTTGATCCGTGATTTGCTCCAGATAATAAGCTGGCGGATGGCTTTTTCATTGATGATGGCACTTCGGTTCACCCTGAAAAACTGTTCATCAGGCAGCAGCTTTTCGAGCTCATCCAATGTTTTTTCCACGGGGTAACGATTTCCATCCTGCGTGTACAGATAAATAATCCGGTTTACTGACTGGATGAGGGCAATTTGTCCGAGATCTATACTTTTCAATTTCGTACCGATACGAATGAGCAACCTTTTCATGTCCTGTCCGGGCCTGAGTTGTTTAATCAGTTGCTGTAAGTCCTGCAGTTGACTAATTTCAATTCCTTTTTTAAGCCGATGGAATTTATCCATGACCGAAGCAAGGTCTTCCGGAACTACCGGTTTCAGGAGATAGCCAATACTATTGACTTTAAAAGCTTCAATAGCATAGTTATCGAAAGCTGTTGTAAATATTATCGGCGTTTCCTCTGGAATAAAGGGGATAACTTCGAAACCCGTGCCGTCCTCCAGGTGGATATCCAAAAACACAAGTTCAGGTTGAAACCCACTACGCAGCTCTTTTTCAGCTCCTGATACACTCTCGGCAAAGCGTATTTCTTCAATTGGGACAGACAGTTCACCCAGGAGCCGCTCCAAACGGCGTGCAGCAATTTCTTCGTCTTCTACAAGCAGTATTTTCATGGGTCCTTACTAAGGGGGACTTGTACGATAAAGTCCCCGGGGCCGTTCACAATATCAACCTTTTTTCCGGTGCGAAGGAGTGAACGTTCCTGAATATTTTTTAAGCCAGTAACGGTACTGTTATTCCGGGAATCGGTTTTTAATCGTATCGGGTTTTTTACCTGTACGTGCAAAGGATTGGGGGTTTCGATATGGATGATCAACGGGTCTTTTTTGCTTAATGCATTATGTTTCAAAGCATTCTCGAGCAAGATCTGCAGGGTCATGGGGGCTATATAATGATCCAATGCTTCAGGGAGAATATCCCGGTGGACTACAAATTTTTGTCCGAAACGTTCGCGCTGTAAAGCCTCATAATTCTCGAGCAAGGTCAATTCTTCTTTCAAGGTGATGCTGTTTTTATTTTGAAGCAGAAGCAGGTTCCGAAAAAACCGCGCCAACTTCTCCAGATAGGCTGTTGCATTGCCCGGATTGGTGTCGATCAATCCTTGCAAGGTATTAAAGCTATTAAAGATAAAATGTGGATTTACCTGATTTCTAAGCGTTTCGAGTTGGAAAGTCAATTTATCCCTTTCAAGTTTTTCAAGACGGGTAATGCGGCGAATCCTCAAATGGAGGAAGCTCAAAATTAGTCCGAGGAAAACAAGAGCCATGGAAGTGATGAACCAGGTTTGTGCGTATAATGGAGCTGCCCGTTCGAAAGCTAGTTGATCCCTTGCCGGCAAAGGGAAATTTTCATTTACAGACACTTCAAAATCAAGAATATACCTGCCCGATGGAAGTTTCCCAAAATACAAAGCATCGTCTTTTGTGAACTGCCAGTTGGTATCAATTCCGGTTAGGCGATACCTGTAGACCAGATTGGCAGGATTCCGATACCAAAATGCCTGAAACTGGATGCGCAGTATATTTTCATCCGACCCCAATTTGGCAGGAAACTGCTGATACGGGATTCCGTTGATATTGGTGCCATAAAAGAGGAGACGAGGTTTTAGCCAATCCGGATGATCCGGCAAATTCAACAAATAGGGAACCCCGCCAACCCCCATACAAACCTCATGCTTGTTATTATACAATGCTTTAATGTCAGGAGAACCGGGAAAGGTTCCGGAATTTTTTCCCAGAACAAAATATTGATCGACAGCACTGTAGTACAGAATCATCTTGTCGCCGCTAAATGCCAGCATGTTTCCCTGATCCAGATGATGAATATGCAGAGCCCTGTCGGTAACCGGGATCTTAAGCTGGGGAATGCCATCGTTCCCTATCGTCCAGAATCCCAGATCAGATGTAGCTACCCAGATCTGTTGTTTGTTGTCTTCAGCCAGGTCATAAACCTGACTTCCTTTAAACGGATCATCAAAAGCCTTTAACTTCCCGTCCTTCCAGCTGTACAGCCCGGCCCCATCAGTGCCGATCCAGAGCACACCCCGGGAGTCGATTAAAAGGCTGTAGGCAAAATGGCCTGAAAATCCCGTGATCGGCGAACTGATCTCCGGAGCATGAACAGGCCCAAGCAAATGATCGATCCCGGAGAAAGTAGAAATCCATAGTTCGTCGTTTCGCGAGCAAAGTGTCAACACATTATTATCTCCTAATCCCTTTTTGGTTCCATATTGGTAGAGTTTTCCCTGATCCAGACAAAAAAGTCCTTTGTCAAAGCTTCCAAACCAGAGTCTTCCTGATCCATCTTCGGCAAAACAGGTTGCCACCACTGTTTCTGTTCCTTTCAGGCAGGTCCAGATGGAGTCAGCTAAGTACCATACACCCGTTTCGGCTGCCACCACCGTTCCCCATGTTTTACTTTCAATAATGGAGCGTATTTCTGATGTTTTAAAATTCAGTTTTTTCAGAGGGATCCATGTTTTTAAAAGGGACCCATCCCTTTTGGCAATGAATAAATTGCCTTCCCGGTCGATCAGGGACCCCATCATGGCACCGGTATATACCCGATGGTTCCT
>DQHT01000108.1 GCA_003531115.1 Bacteroidota bacterium
ACCGTATTCAGGCTGGAAAGCTGAATGCGAAATTGGAAGGAAGAAAGATCAAAGATGGCGAGATCATTCCTGCCTGCGTTCAAACCTGTCCGGCCAATGCGATCGTATTTGGTGACATGAACGATCCGGAAAGCCGCATTGCGAAAGATTTTGCTAACGACAGAGCTTACCAGGTATTGGAAGAGCTGAACGTAAAACCATCTGTTCGTTATATGACGAAGATCCGCAACGTAGAAGTAACAAAAGAAGAAACCACTGCTCAACACTAATAAATAGAAAATGAGTTACGAATCTCCGATAAGAGAGCCCCTGGTAACGGGGGGCAAAACAGCAGCTGATGTAACGGCCGACATTTGTCGTCCCTTGGAAAACAAAGCATCCAAGCTTTGGTGGTTAGGTTTCGGCCTGGCCCTTGTATGCTTGGGAATTCTTGTTTACACCCTGGCCATTTCCAGTTTCCGTGGATTAGGTATGTGGGGGGTAAACAAAACAGTAGGTTGGGCTTGGGACATCACGAACTTCGTGTTCTGGGTGGGTATTGGTCACGCCGGTACCCTGATCTCTGCGATCCTGCTTTTGTTCCGTCAAAAATGGCGGATGTCGATCAACCGTTCGGCAGAGGCGATGACCATCTTCGCGGTTATGTGTGCGGCGATATTTCCTTTGTTCCACATGGGTAGGGTATGGATCGGTCCTATCTGGGCACTTCCATTGCCAAACGCACTCGGATCCTTGTGGGTAAACTTTAACTCCCCGTTGCTCTGGGACGTATTTGCGATCTCGACGTATTTCTCCGTATCGCTTTTGTTCTGGTACCTGGGTATGATCCCGGATCTGGCAACCATCCGCGACCGTGCAACGACCCCGATTCGTAAGTTCATGTACCGCTTCTTCTCTATGGGATGGAATGGTTCAGCACGCACCTGGGCACGTTATGAAGTTGTATCCCTCATTTTGGCAGGTATTTCCACACCACTGGTACTTTCGGTTCACACGATCGTATCTATGGACTTTGCCACATCGGTAATTCCCGGATGGCATACCACGATCTTCCCCCCTTATTTTGTTGCGGGAGCGATCTTCTCCGGTTTCGGTATGGTATTGACCCTCCTGGTTATTGCCCGTAAGGTTTTAAAACTCGAATCCTATATTACGATTGGTCACCTCGATGCCATGTGCCGCGTTATTTTGTTAACGGGTTCCATGGTAGGATTGGCCTATATCACTGAATTTTTTATCGCCTGGTATTCCGGTGTGGAATATGAGCGTTATGCATTCCTCAACAGGATGTCCGGACCGTATTGGTGGGCATACTGGTCGATGATGACCTGTAACGTGATCTCTCCGCAGCTCTTCTGGGTGAAAAAATGGAGACGTAACCCGAACTTTATTTTTATCATGTCGATCGTGGTGAACATTGGTATGTGGTTCGAACGTTTCGTAATTATCGTTACTTCCCTCCACCGCGATTACCTTCCGTCAAGTTGGGTTATGTACTCACCAACCCCTACAGAGATCGGTATCTTTATCGGAACCTTTGGATTGTTCTTTACCTGCTTCTTCCTCTTCGCCCGCTACCTGCCGGTGATCAACATGTCGGAGGTAAAATCGATCCTGCCACATAAAGAACATCACGACGAGCATGAAAGCATTCACCAACCGGAAGTAGTTATCAGCTAAGCGAGACAAACATGGCAAGCAAGAATAAAAAATATATCTACGGAATTTTCGATGATGCCGATGCAGTGATTCATTCGGTGGAGAAACTCCGTGCGCAAGGCGTGGCGATCCACGATTGTTATACACCGTTTCCCGTGCATGGATTAGACAGAGCAATGGGAATTAAACGTTCCAGATTAACCATCGGAGCATTTATTTGCGGAGCTATCGGCTGTATAACAGCTATCATATTTCAACTCTATGTAATGGTGAGCGACTGGCCGATGATCATTGGTGGAAAACCAAATGACGCCTATTATCCGTCATTTATCCCGGTAACCTTCGAGTTAACCATCCTCTTTACCGCCTTTGGCATGGGTATCCTTTTCTTTATCCGCACCAAAATGGTTCACGGAAAAGTGGAAGACCTCGTTGACATACGCCAAACGGACGATCTGTTTGTTGTGGCGATAGAAGAAAAAAGCAGTCATTTCGACAAAGCAGCAGTTAACCGCACCCTTTTAGCTGAAGGGGCTTTAGAAATCAGAGAAAGGGACTATACCAAATGAAAAGCATCAATAAAGTAGTTTACCTGTTGGCCTTTTCTGCGGTAACAAGCATGGTAGCTTGTACCAGCGGAGGGGAAGATCCCGGGGTGGAGTACGCACCGGATATGTATGTATCAAAAGGATACGAGCCGATGAGCCAGCTTGAAGAGCAGGAAAGAAGCATCAGCTTCCAGGATACCATCCTGCTGATCAATGCGGATGGCAAAACCATGCGTGACCCGGTGAATAATACCATTGCACGCGGCCAGCTCGAACTGATCTTCCCCTATGAGCCCGGAAGCCAGGAAGAAAAAGACCGCGCAGGTCGTGAACTTAAAAACCCGCTTCCTTTGACCCAGGCCAACCTGGAAAAAGGACGTCATTATTACAATATCAACTGCCAGCCTTGTCATGGTGATAAAGGAATGGGAGATGGAAAAGTGGCAGCGAAATACCCGCCGAATTATATCCCTACCTACAAATCAGACCGGATCAAAGTGATGGCTGACGGAGCCCTGTATTATGCCATTACACATGGCTGGAACTTTATGGGTGCTTATGGAAAAGTATTAAAACCGGAAGCCCGCTGGCAAGTGGTTCATTATGTTAATTATTTGGAGCAAAATTAATCGGATATAGATGGCACACGCAGAAACAGTACATCTTACTGAAGAAAGATACAAGATGACCAGCAGAACACGGAATATCCTGTTCGGGCTCATCGGATTGGGTTTGATCCTTACTATCATCGGGATCTTCCAGGTTAAAGGAGCAGGGGCGGAGCATGCAGCAGAGCACGCAGCCCTCGTTTCTAACGGACAAGAAGCAGGTCATGAGGCAGGACATCACGGTCCGGCATGGACAGCCCGCGTTTGGGCGAACCTCTTATTGAATAGCTGGTATGCTTTAATTATCGCCTTTTGCGGGGTGTTTTTTATCGCCGTGAATTATGCTGCCAACGCGGGTTGGGCGACCGGATTGAAAAGAATTACCGAATCATTCGGGGCTTTTATTCCTGTTGGACTGGTATTTATATTGATCACCGTAATTTTTGGCCGTCATGATCTCTATCACTGGACACATGAAGGAATTATGGACCCTGAATCTCCGAATTATGATTCTGTATTGGCCAGTAAAGACTGGTTCCTGAACAATATCTTTTTGTTTGGGGTAATGCCCCTTTTGGTTGCTTTTTTTTACTTCGCTCACCGTTTGTTTAAAAAATGGTCACTTGCTGAGGACAAAGAAGGCGGCGTGAAATATTTTAAAAAGTCGGTAGCCTTTTCCGGAGCCTTTATCTTCATTTTTGCTTTTGGATTCTCCATTATTTCCTGGCTGCTGATCATGGGTATCGATTCCCATTGGTATTCCACCATTTATGCGATCTATAATTTTGCGATCAGTTTTGTGTGCGGCATGACCGTGATCACCATGATCACCTTGTTCCTCAAAAATCAGGGTTACCTGAGCTTTATCAATAAAGAACATATCCATGACCTGGGTAAATTTATGTTCGCATTCTCGATCTTCTGGACCTATATCTGGACTTCCCAGTACCTGTTGATCTGGTATGCCAACATTCCTGAAGAGTCAAAATATTTCTTCGAACGTTTAGATGGAAACAGCGGCATGTTCCAGTTTCAGTTCTGGGCTAACCTGTTCCTGTGTTTTGCCTTCCCTTTTTTGGGACTCATGTCAAGAAATGCAAAAAGAAATACAACCTGGTTGTATATCATGGGATCTGTTATCCTGATCGGCCATTGGAATGACCTTTATTTATTGATCATGCCAGGAACTGCCGGAGTGACTGCCGGATTGGGAATTCTCGAACTGGGTATGCCGATTTTCTTTATCGGTCTATTCCTTTATGTGGTTCTTAAAGCCTTCGAAAAAGCACCGACCTTCCCATTAAAACACCCTTACCTCGAAGAGTCTGTACATCATGATGTAGGACCGTAGTTGTTCGTTTTTACCAAGATTTTAAATTCCCCGGAGGATTCGTTCTTCGGGGAATTTTTTGGTTCTGGGTTTCGGGTATCGGGTTCTGGGGATTGGGTATCGGGTTCTGGGTTTCGGGTTCGCCTCACGCCGTCATGCTGAGCTTGTCGAAGCATAGGCAAACGTAAACGCCTGTTGGATGAGCATCAAGCCTATCTTTCGGCAAGCTCAAGATGACGGCCATAGTGTAACATTTCAACTATTTTTGCCATCATGGAACGAAAAGTAAAGCTCTATATCGCCATGAGTCTGGATGGATTCATTGCCACCAAAGACGACAATTTGGATTGGTTAAATGTGGTTAATATGGAAGGAGAAGATTACGGTTATANNGTGCAGAATTTACCGCGAATGTGGATACTTATATTATTGGAAGAAAAACCTATGATTGGGTTGTGGCGAACATGAGGGCACTCCCACAAACAAAAAATATGGATTGTTATGTTCTGACCCGGAGCAAAACAGAAAAGAAAGACGGAGTTACCTTCTACAACGGCTCATTACCCGAATTGATCCGATCCATCAAAGCAAAGCCCGGAAAAAATATTTATTGCGATGGAGGCGCTGAGATCGTTAAACTTTTTATGGAACATGATCTGATTGATACCTACATCATTTCCATCATTCCTGTTATTCTGGGAGATGGAAAACGCCTTTTTCGAGGGGGCATCCAAGGTTTCAGCTTGAGTGCCGAACCGCCAAAATATTTTGAATCAGGCTTGGTTCAGTTAAGGTACGAGAGGAAAAAAGAGTAATCATAAGAGAGCTATGGTCTATGGTCTACCCCCAACGTATAGATGCAGCACCTCCGGATCATTCGGGATCTCAATAGGCGACTGAAACTTCATCCCCAATTTTTCCAGCAGCCGGATAGACGGAACATTTGATGGAATAACCATGCCTGAGATCTTATCGACGCCCCAGTTGCTCCGGGCAAAAGTGAGCAAAGTCTCAGCGGCCTCGTAGGCGTAACCCTTATTGTAGTAGGCCGGAAGCAGGGAAAACCCGATATCAGGAATTTCCATATACTCCCTCACATAAATGCCACAGGTTCCGATGGCAGTACCTGTTTCTCTGATCTCTATTATAAAATTGCCTCCAATTCCAGGTTTATAGTCATGAAATTTAGTTTCGATACACTTCCGTGCATCCTCCAAAGTATGGATATTCCGGTCGCCAATATTTTTGATCCAGTCGGGACTGTTCATTAATTCAAAAATAAAGGCAGCATCGTCTGCCGCGGCAAGGCGAATGTTGAGGCGGGAGGTGGAAAGGAGGACTTGAGGCATATTCGAAAATTTCAAAGTTAATAGGATTGGGTTTAAGGATTTTTATCGTCATCGGATAACGGTAATATTCCCATTATACGAATACAAACGACCATCTAAACTGAGGACCCGTAAGATATAAAAATAGACATCTTGTTCAACAGATACACCACGAAAGGTGCCATCCCAGGAATTAGTTGGTGTATCGGATTCAAAAATTTGCTGACCCCAGCGGTTATATATCGTCACATTAAATTCACGGTAATGATCGATATAGATATAAAATCCTTCATTTAATTGGTCTGAATTCGGGCTAAATACGTTGGGTATAAAAATATCGAGAGGTTCATACCGGCAACCGCGTATCCAGGCAGAATCTGTTACATTCCCACATTCATTTTTAACCCTTAACCAAACTAGTCCGGTGTCTTTGATTTGTGCCTGATAGGTTCTGTTTCCGGTACTCCACAAGTATTCGGGGTAGTTTTCAGGTGCCTCCAAAAGGAGGTAGTCTGTTTCACATAAAACAGAGTCATCCAAAACAAAGATGGGTGGTTCTGAATACGCAATAAAAATTGAATCATGTTCCGAACAACCGTGATCATCTTTTACTTCTACCGAATAATTTCCTGCAGATTCAACCAGCAATTCAGACAGGGTACTTCCATCCGACCAGGAATAGGCGGCATGCGACCCTCCTTCCAGCAATAGGGTATTTGTCCCGCATAAGAGGGTATCACCACCCAAATTCACAAGTATTGGAGGGTATTTACCAATCGAAAGTGTGTCGGCATGGAAACAACCGAAGCCATCCTGTAAAAGGACCCAATAAAGTCCGGTATCGCTGGCCACAAATTCCGGTAAACTGTCAGCCAAAACCCCGTTCCATTGGTAGCGGTAATCCGGGAGTGCAGGTACTCCCGTTTTTAACACCTGCGAAATGGCCTCGTTAAAACAATACAGACTGTCATTTCCGAGGTTGAGTTCAAGATCGGGATAATAGTCGAGTGCAATAGAGTCAAGAACCATACAACCCAAAGTATCCATAGCCTCCAGGATGACCATGGACTTTTCATTAACGATAAGAAAGCTATCTTCAGATTGAACAGGTTCCAGCCAATTGTACCATAATAAGGGTCGGGTTGTAAGGATAGTATCCGAAAATGAACCGCAGAACAGATGTGCGGTGCTATCAAATAACGGACTGCTGTTCGGAGTATTTATCTTGATATTCAAAGTATTCGAGCGCACCCGACACCCTCTTTGATTCACCACATCCAGAGCATAAGACCCATCTGAGATGGCCGGAAATACAAGAGTGCTGTCCATACTAAAGGGCTTATCATTCTTGCGCCACTGCACCCAACTGTACTGGGTGCTGTCGCGGAAAATTAATGCCGTATCTGATTCGCAGTAGGGCCGCATACTGTCATAGGTAATTACCGGAACAGTTCCGTCATCGATCAATACCTGCATTTCAATAGATAGCTTATTGCATCCTGTTTCTTCATTCACAACGGCTACCCGGTAAGTGCCGGAATCGCTGGCCCAATAGATGGACTGTGTGGCATAGGGAATACTTAACCCGTTTTTGTACCATTGAAAAGCATAAGAGCTATGAAAAGGCGTTTCAAGCAATACCGAATCCCGGGTGCAGATTTTCTGTGGACCGGGCTCTCTCGGGCCGGTACCACAGATCAGGGGCACATAGACACTTTTTTCGACACAAAAAGTTTGGTGGTAAATGGGAGGAGTAGGGAAATAATATTTGTACGCGTTTGAATTTTCTATGCGGATAATATGATCGTAGTTTAACTCAGAAACTTTATACACCGAATCGTTCCTGCGCACGAATCTTTGTATACGAAGATTGAGTGTACTCACCTCATTTTGACCGGTAGCAGTGAATTCCAGCAGGCCGCATTCGTTATCTATATGGAAACCCAGAGGCAAACTCAGGTTATTATTCGGATATCCGGAGAAACGCAAGGGACGAGAATGACTGAAAGAACCCAGGTAGTTTTTGTCCACACCATTCCAGGTTTTAGGAAGGATCAGGTCAATATAAACGGAATCATCTTCCGGTTCGTCAACGGTAATGCCATAATTGTATTTGATCGGAATAGTATAGGGCATCACATCCGGAAAATTTCGCGTAATCCGCGGGCTATTGGGTTGGGCTATAGTGCAATAATTGAGGTAGGCATAAATATAGATGGGAACACTTTCATGACCGGTAGTGATTAATCCCCCCCTCTCGGGCAGAGGAAGCTTCGCGCTATCTCCCTGCCAGAAAAAGGTCATCTCACAGGCATTAAAAAAGGACAAGGGAAAGATTTTTTTATACTCAAATATCGCTGTACTAAAGAGCAATTTGCCTCCAAAACACCGGGACATGGAGTCCGGACAAACAGCATTGTTCGCATAGCTGTTGCAATATTCCAGAGAATCTTTCAGGGTATCCTGCCCCCGGGCGATATGCAGCAATTGTGCTTCATAGTATTGATCGATATGTGTAACAATTGAATTACAGGAAAGCGTAATGGTGAGCATGATCTCCAGTGAATCCGGATGCACAAAACGATATTCCAGTTTCCCGCTATAAACATTATGGCTCGCATGGGTCATTAATGGATACACTAAGAGCAGAAAAAAGAAAAAACCGGATATTCCCTTCATGGAAGTTTGGAATTACTGATTACATGACCCACTAAAGGAGTTAAATGTTGTTCCAGAAGATACCTATTATCAGGTATTTTTCAGCAAACTCCTGTCAATAATCAGAGATTGCCCTAACTTGGTACTCCTGTTCCTATGCCTTTTCGAAATTGTCTCCTTCTGGTTATTGCTTTTTTCCTTATCGGAAATGGTGCTTTTGCTCAAACAGCCCGTTTGGCATTACCCATCGCCCATACCGGAGAAGTGAATTCGGTATGCTATAGCCGGGAGGGCAAATACCTGCTCACCGCCAGTGCAGACGGTACGGTGAAGATCTTCCTGGCAGAAAACGGCAATGAATTGGTGAGTTTTACGGAAATGAACGCCCCGATCACCATGGCGGTGTTTAGTCCTGATGCCAGGCAAGTGCTTGTTTGTTATTTGGGAAATGCACTGATTCTTGATGTACAAAGCGGAAAACGGCTGCATACCCTTTCCGGACATACGGCAAACATCAACCACGTTTCGTTCAGCGACGACGGACTATATTGCCTGACGGCCTGCGATGATAAGGTAGTACGGGTCTTTGATCCCAAAACCGGGGTATTGATCCATGCCCTCGACGATCATCGGGAAGCTGTTAAATATGCTGAGTTTAGTCCCAATGGAAAATTATTGGTTACGGCCGCTTGGGACCGAACTGCCCTGCTTTACGACCTGAGCAAAGGCAAAATACTCCACGTTTTGGAAGGGCATCAGGGCAATTTGAATACCGCCCATTTTAGCAGCGATGGAAGCAAAGTCATTACATCTTCCTGGGATTATACGACAAAACTTTTTGACGCGAATAACGGCTCCCTCCTCTTGAGCTTCGAAGGACATGGAAAGACCGTTCAGGATGCCCTGCTCACGCCGGATGGAAAGCTGCTTGTGAGTACCTGTATGGATGGAAGTACACGAATTTTTGATGCACAAAATGGCAGGCTTTTACAATCTTTTATTCATAGCGGGATTGGCTCATGCATTCGGCTTTCTGCTAATGGCAACTATGTACTCAGTGGGGATAAAAACGGGGAATGTTTGCTTATTGACCTGCCTGCACTTCAGCTTAAAAAACGGTGGCAGGCACACAGGGCGGGCATTAAATCCATCGCAGCCCATCCAGGCCGATCCTTGTTTTTCACAGCGTCAAACGACTATACCCTTCATGCGTATGATAGTCTGGGCAGCCATATCCTATCCATCGAAGGACATACAGAACCCATTGCCGACTTTGAATTTAGTGCAGATGGAAAATGGATGGCGGCTATTTATCAGGATAGCATTTTGCGCGTTATTTCCGTGGAAAGCGGAAAGGAGCAGAGCAGATTTTTACCGGGAGGCATCATTCATAGTCTATCCTTTCATCCTCATTCAACCCTGCTCGCTTTGGCAGGAAAAGAGGGGAAGCTGGAAGTATATGATATCCGCAATGGAAATAAGCTGCTGCAGGTAACTGTTTCTAAGGTTGCTGTACGCAAGGTTCAGTGGAACAACAACGGAGAACAGCTTTTAATAAGCGGTGATGAAGGCCTGGCTCAGGTAATTTCCTATCATACAGGAAAGGTTATCCATAACCTGCAGGGGCATCGTGGAGCGATACTCGACACCGATATCAGCAATCAGGGTTTATATGCGATCACTGCGGGTTATGACAGCACAGTTCGCATGTTCGATCTGAACACCGGGAAGGTATTGTTTACCTATGATGGATTTCGCCGTAAGATCAGCCATGCCCGCTTCAGCTCAGAAGGTTTGTATTTCATTTATTGCGAAGGAAGCACGCTGTACCTCCATGAAACGGCCACCGGCAAACTCTTGCATGTAATGAATGAACATGCCTGGTTTGTCCATGATGTAATATTTAGTCCTGACAGCCGTTACCTGCTTTCTGCCGGCGCCGATTACCAGGCCATCTTATACGATGTGAAAAGCGGGAAGCCGAAGTACAAAATGGATGGAAACGGGGCGCCGGTCTATTCGGTTTCATTTAATCTGACCGGATCGTACTTCGCTCTGGCCGGAGGAGATCAACTGGTGCGGGTTTTTGAGACGAACTCAGGAAAAGAAAAACATGTTTTGCAGGGGCATTTTGCTCCATTGCGCAAGGTGGCTTTTACTCCTGACGGGCAACGACTTTTATCAATAGGAAGAGGACATCAGGCAGTTTTATGGGATTTTTCTACCGGCAAACAAATGTATTCCCGCCTTCAATTGAAAGGCGATGACTGGCTGTTGTACGACAGTGACTTCCGGTACGACGGTAGCGCCGGGGCGCGAAATTCCCTGTATTTTGTTTGCGGACTTGAAACCATATCCCTGAAACAAACCAACGATGCCTTGTTTGTTCCCGGATTGGCAGAAAAACAATATTCTCACCAGGAAATCACCTATCCCCGCCTGGCTGATCTGGAGTTATGCGGGACCCTTCCTGTCATTGTCCCGCAAAATAGGGGTGCAAATCCCTTTCAGTTCCAGATCACACCCCGGGAGGCTGAAATAGAAATGGTGGAAATTTATGTGAATGATCGCCTTACGAAAACCATCCCCAAAAGCAGTTTGAAAACGGTAAATGGACACGTTTTGCTTGATCTGGATGGAAGTGAAATTATACCGCTTTTTACTTCCGATAATCCCAATAAAGTAGAAGTGGTGGCGGTAACCAATAAAGGCGGAAAGGATATCAAAACCCGGGGTGTTATCGAATTGCCCAATCAGCAAGGTGCCGGTTCAGGCCTCAATCCCAATTTGTATGCGGTAATGATCGGCGTAAATACCTACCAGGATCCTGCTTTGAAACTTAGTTATCCGGTTAAAGACGCGCTTGCATTGGGAAAAGCTATTGAACTCAGTGCTGGCGAATTTTTGGGTCCGGAACATGTTTATATGTACCCCATTAACAGTGAGGTGAAACCGGGAACCGGCTATGCTACTCCTGAGCGCGATAATATTCGCCGGGCCTTGGAAGAGATCGGGCAATTGGCCCGACCTGAAGATGTGGTACTCATCTTTTTTGCCGGTCATGGTATGATGAACGGACTGGTTGAGCAAAAATTCACGCTGCTTACTGCAGAGGCTACAAAGGACAAGATCGTTGGTATCAGCACCACAGACCTGCAAAGCTGGCTGAGCCCGGATGGTCCCCATAAAATGAAAGCCAACAAGATGATCCTGATCTTTGATGCCTGCAACAGCGGACAGGCTTCCAAAGAGCTTTTTACGATGATGTCGTACAATGAAGACCGTACGAACAGGATCAGGCAGATCGAGGACCTGAAGGAGAAATCGGGCTTATTGATCATGGCTGCTTCGGCCCCGAACCAGAATGCTTATGAATTGCCGCAGTTTGAGCAGGGCCTGCTTACCTATTGCCTGCTCAAGACCTTAAAGAACAACCCGGATATTCTGGATGATCAGGAATTTTTAAACGTTACCAAATGGTTTTTAGAGAGTGAAAGAGAGCTGCAAAAAGTGATGGAAAGTCTCGGGAAAAATCAGGATGCACAGCCTTTTGGCACCTCAAATCTGCGTATTGGTGTTGTAAACGATAGTATCCGGAGTACCATCCGTATTGCCGAGGAGAAACCTCAGGTCTATTGCACTCTAGCGGAAAATACCGAAACCTTTGGCGATGACCTGCAGCTCCAGCGTGAGATCAACCAGGCTCTCGAGGTGAGGGCACGAGGTATGGATGCGAAAATTTCCTATGTGTCGCGGCAAACCACTACAGCGCATTCTGTTAAATTAAAATACAGTGTCAAAAAGGGCAAGGTGAAATGCAAAGTCATCTTACTCAAAAACAACATGCCCTATTTCCAGGGGGATATTTCCGGGACAGAAGATGATGTAGTGCGCATCGCCGCCCAGATCGTTCGTATGGTAGAGGCGAATGTGGTTCCTTAAATTAAAGCTGCGAAAGTTCCTGGATTAGTGTGTTTTTATAACCTGGTATTGGAAGGTGTCCGTATGTCCTGGTGTTTGAATTCTCAACAGATAAGTACCAGGAGACAGAGATTCAAGATCCATAGTCCATGATGTCTCATTAAAACGATTAATTGGAACTGACAAACTTTGTCCGAGCAAATTTATGATCTGCATTGAAGGCATAGGGTCATTATGCAGAAATGTGATCTTCAACCAACGTTCAGTCGGATTTGGATACACCTGACAATATTGGTTTGTTTCTATGCTATTCAGGCTCATCACACCGATGTATGGATTACTTAAGGCCACACACCCTTCGTTAGAGGTAACTTCAATTTGATAAGTACCATTTTGCTGCATGACCCAAAACGTATCGTTGGCATTAGAAATGCCCGTTCCATTCAGGTACCAGTTTAAGCCTAGCATTCCGGTACCCGAAACAAAAAGTGTATCGAAACTCTTCACAATAGATGGTACTGCAGGAAGGGCGAGCTCTTCTACTGTAAAATCATCTTTCTGAAAACAGTTTCCGTTATCACTCACCGAAACATAGTATGAACCTTTCACGCTAATGGAGTGCTGAGCAGCTGTGTTTCCATCAAACCAATAATAGCTGGCAAAGTTTCCAGCATCGATATTCACCGAATCGCCCAGGCAATAGAAATACACCGAGTCAAGCTGCAAAGGTGTTCCCGGACTGAGTTCAACATAAATCGAATCAGAACTCGAACAGGCGTTGTTGTCGAGGGCAAATAGGGTATACCACACCTTATTTTCCGGTAAGATTTCAGGGAGCCCGTTTTCCATCCAATGGGTTTCTTTAAAAAGGGAATTTGTAAAATATAGCGGTTCGTTACGGCATAGGGTAGTATCTAACGGTAGGTCAATAGAAGCCCCGGTCCCGGTTCCTACCCGTATCGTATCAGATAGAACACAGCCATCGATACTCTCCAGTCTTACTGTTATTGTTTCATTCCCGAAGGAGGAATAGGTAGCAGAGGTACTTCCATCAGACCATAGATAGGAAGCAAAAGTACCGGGGAAAAGTGTCACAGGTGCGCCATTACATGCTAACACAGAATCCATCAATAAACTGGACTGCCCCCCTTGTTGAGGAATTTTTAACATGAAGCCATCATTCCAAATATTGAGATCAGGAATTCCACTTTTTGGAAAGATCCTGACACCAAGAGAGTCGCCCTGATTCAAAGGTGGAAGAGCCACCGACATGGAATGAGAATTGGAATAGGGAAGGCTGCTGAATGTTATCGGCTTTAAAAAGCGGGCAAATACGGTATTTCCTTTAAACACCTCCATTACCAAAGTATCTCCGCTTACGGGTTCATTCGCTGACAAATGGACCACGATGTCGCTGTTACCAATACAGGCTTTGTTTATGGATGCACTATCGATCCGATAATCTAAACTACCATTCAATTCAAAGCAACCAGGCATAGGCTGGGCAGCCCTTTTTATGCCAAAATAATCGTGGCTCACTGCGTTCAGTTTTATTGCAGAGGGACGAACACCTTGATTTCCTATCCGGAGGTATGGAAGTGCGGTATATTGAGGATCCAGGTATTGAGAGTTAGCATCCTGCTGGCTTTCTGCTTTCCATTGACTGAGGGATTTTTGGGTATCTGTATTTCCGTGCTGGTAGCTCACATAAACATTCGAACTCACCTTGAAAACATTTTCGTTGGATAGAATACTTCCGGTTGTATCAAGAAAATAAAGGAATTCGGTTGGGTAGAGTGAAGAGAAAACATTGTTATAGATACGCAATTCCTTTATATCATGCATGATTCTAACAAAGCTAACCTCCAAAGTATCTGCTCTAGTATAGTCGTAAGCCAAATTACCATGATGGAAGGTGTTATGAGCAACCAGGCTATTCCCACCCTGTACGACGAGCAGGGGGGAATGATTTAAGCCAAATGAATAGTCATTTGAAAGGATTTGATTATTCAAGACAAATGTCGTGTCCGGTGTATTTCTTAAGTCTAAGGATAAGGCATTAAATTGAACCTGGATTATATTTTTTTCGATACGCAAGGGACCTTTAGCCATGCTTACTGAAAAACCATGATGCGTATTGCTAAAATTATTTTGAATGCTTGCATTTTGAACCAGTATAAGGCGAATACCATGTATACAATCCAGAAAGCTATTCTTGGCGATGTAGACATCAGCTACGGTTCCTTTAGGTCCTCCGAGAGCTGATAAAAATACCCCCGCATCAAAACCCTTGAAAACACAGTTGGTAACGCGGATATCCGAAATATCAAGAAAATCAGTGTTCCCTAAGGCGGGTGGATAGTTTCCGTGAGTGGTGATGCCATTTTCCATTTTGTAATAGTCTTCAAAGGCTTCAAAATGACAATTGGTGATTTGAATATTTGAGGCACCATTCCAAATCACGATGCCTGATGTCAAAGTAAAATTGACAATTTCATTGCTAAACCCAATTCCTTCGATTGCGACATTCTTTGGTCCATTAATAAAGAGGTGTTGGTATCTATAATTTTTAACCTGGTTAAACCTGGTCTTTTCCGGATCTCCGCTCCGGCTTCGAAGGGTGAAATTCAAGTCGTCTCTTCCTCGATAGAAATTTTCCAGTTCCAGGCCACCCAAATAGATGCCGTCTTCCAAAATTAATTCAACATCGTCACAGATACCATGGAGATTAACCGTTTCAATGGCCTGTGCAAGAAGCGGAAAGTCGGAGTCAGGTTTCCCGACCGTAAAGGTGCCTTGAATTGGAACAAAATAATTTCCTTTTAGGGTATCCAACACGGCATATTCATCAGGCAGATTATTGACTTGAAGCGGATAGATTTCATAGGGAATGATACCCAGATAGGATTTCGGAAAATACAAAGCAACAAGTGCCGTATCTCCAGGTGCAATTTTCGGAGTAATGACTAAATTCAAGACCGTGTTGCCGATCCGGGCAGACACTTCTAAATGCCGGATCGTATCAATACCGGCATTGCTGGTTCTGAGATAAACTGAATCCGAACAGGGGTTAGAAGCGTGGTTTTCCAGTCCCAGAAAATACACATTGTTCCTGTGAAATGCGGGCACTTCCTGGCATCCCGCCAAAGGTGTGAGGCTATCGCGCTGGTTTTCCGCTATGTCTGTTGATACTTCCGGTAGAAAGAGTTGAGAGAATGGCCTTTCGGGGTGGTTTTCGTTTATTCGGTAACTGTAAGTTGGTTTGCCGCCGCCGGGAATCGGAAACACATTCGACGGACTAAAAACAAAAGGTTCAAAATAAAGTTGAGTTTGCTTGCTATTCAGATCAAAACCTAAGGTATTCCAGGCCTGAAAACTCAGCTTGGTTCCAATAGGGGAGGTAATGTCATTTTGCTCGAAATAAAAACCATTGGAAAGCGAACAATTGCTGTGGTATACGTTGTGATCGAATCGCAGGAAACTACTTGCTGTATCGCCATTGAAATATTCATTTAAATAGCAATAGTTCGAGTCTGTTTTCTTTGAAATCAGATTATTGATGACTGTAGCTGAATCCACATCCCGAAAACGGATAGCATACAACTTATAACCTGTTTCGGGTAATTTAATTTCAAATTGAAATGTGTTATGCGCAATTTCAGGCTTATTCAATCTGATTAAGTCAAGAAGTTGTACTTGATAGCCAGATTTATAAATAAAGCCATTATTAAAAATACGCACAGAATCCATCGCCTGATAAAGATCGCCAACACGAACGGTGCCCAAAATAAATTCGTTTTTTTCGACCCTAAGCTGAGCAGTTCGTTGCAGGTAAAGCACCTCCGTATTTCCTCCATAAAACCGATTGTTTTCGATAAGCAGATTGTGTGTATTGCTTGAGTTAATACGATGGTAAAAGAAGGCATTGTTTTCAAAAGTTATGGAATCACAGCCTGAAATAAAGGAATTGTTTTGGCTCGGGTGAAAAAAGGAGTTAGACCAAAAACGGACCTTTCCGGCATTCGTAACAAACACCTCATCCTCAAAAAGGTTATGATGAATAGAGCATTCCCTGCCATGTATGCGCACTCTTTTTGAAAATAAAATGCTTTCAAGATTTGTTTGATGCGCGTTGGTATCAATAAGGGTCTGGGAAGTTAGATATATA
Organism: Bacteroidota bacterium; assembly: GCA_003531115.1. Taxonomy (GTDB): domain Bacteria; phylum Bacteroidota; class Bacteroidia; order UBA8524; family UBA8524; genus UBA8524. Next base: position 16,221 of record DQHT01000108.1, read on the forward strand.
CCGGATACATGAATGTTTCTGATATTGTTCAGGTATAATTGACAGGTACTGAAATAAGGAATAATCGGAACTGTACCACCCTTAAGTTTAACAAGGCTACTGTCGCTAATTTCTCCCCGTATAAATAAGGTATCTTCCTGCTTTCCAGGGATTTCCCCATTGAGATAAATACCATCCTCGTAAACTCCACCAACTGCCTGAATGTGTACGTTACCACACATCCCGGAGTGGTACAATGCTTTTGTGGTTTCATAAAAATCCATAAAAACACCCTTACCACCTCTCAGTTGATAGGTGCCGTAGAAAGGATGTTGGGAAGCAGGAACGAAATAGACCGTGGTGGAATTCGTATCAGGTAGTTGTCCGTTAAGGCTTAAAAGTTGTGCCTCAAATGACTCAGGTTTGGAATAAGAAAAAAGGTAATAAGCAATGGGATAATCCTTTAAGGTATCTCCCGGTGCAATGAGGCCGGACCATATCGGTTCCATTTTATCCATGCCATTCATTCTCAACTTCAGGCGATAGGACTTGATGGTATCCGATTGTGAAAGGTTGATCAGGGTAAGCCGCAACAAAGGCTCGGTTCGGCAGGAAGCGGAATCCAGATTTACTTTGAAATGAACGGGAATTCTCGTGTTTCCTGAATTTTCAACGCAGCCCCTTATCGAAGAATTAACGCGCGGATTTCCTAACAGATCCGTTAGTGGCCTGTTTAGCGAATCGCCTGTCAGCAGATGGGAAGAGTCTGTATCAAATGTATAATGAATTGGACTTGGAAAATTAAGCTTAAGGTGCCTTGATTGAACTTCTTTTCCCGTTGCCTGTAGCGAAGCAAGGCTGGGGTTAGAAGGTCCTGTTATCAGGCTGTCCGTGGAAAAAATATTATATGAGGAGCGCAATCCGGAAGGAAGGATACTGTACACTTTTCCCGTGTCTGAACAAGCTATGATATTATTGGAAATGCTAAAGGATATAGGCAGCGTGAATCGGATTAAGCCACTAGCGCCGGCCTTCCCTCTGACGGTATTCCATCGGAAATTTAAATTCCCGACTTCGGTGAATTCAATACCCTCATTAAGCGACGCAAAATAGTTGTTCTCAATAAGAATAGAATCAAGGGATGAGGGTTTATAGACAGCAAGTGAATGGTTAAACCTTCCTGTTACTACGTTTCCTGAGACCAGGCCGCTCCGAACCATATGCAGGATTATATTTCCTATTGGCCAAATTCGGAAACTATCACAATTTGTATGTATCTGATTATTTTCAATAACAAAATCCCGCACGTAACGCAGGTTGATGGCGGAAGAATAAACCTGTTCAAACTTATTGTGGCTGACAACAATATTGCTATCAAACCGAGAATAGTAACTGCTAATATCAATCCCAACCATGGAATTCCAAAACTGGTTATTCCTAACATAGAGATTGCTTCCGGTCTTATATTGGCTGCTTGTCGATCTGCGGATATAGTAGCGTTGGCTACTCATACCTTTAAATGCATTACTATCGAGAACGAATTTATTCCCTTCTATATAGATGTTTTTGAAGACATCGTAAATATATATGCCATTATGTTCCGTGTATCCAAAAAAGTTGATGTTTCGGATAATTACATTTTTACAGTCAGTTAAGCCGATTGAACCTTGTAACCGACAAAATTCAGAATGTCCTGAACCACTTTCGATCACCAACCAGCCATTTCCATTCTTATTGATGTCTTTGAAGGCAGCCCCTGGAAAATGATGGCCTTCACTAAGTTTGAGATGAACCGTATCACATATTCCATAAACATCGAGTGTGTCACTCGCCGCGATTAAATCCTTAAAATCACATTTATATTCTCCAACAGTATAGGATCCGGTCATTGCCGTTTTTAATCCATAGCTCACAAACTTATTGTTGACGGGGTACTGGTCTTTATAGTTTCCGATGAATTCTGCGGAAATGATAATGGAATAGCTTTTTCTCGGCTGAAAATTATAGGGCATAAGCCCCAGATTTTCCGCGATCCCCTGAGAGGGCAACGGAACCAAACGGCGTATTTCGAAGGTCTCAGAATTTATCGTAACAGTTAAAAGAATTGAGTCCAGCGTTAATAATCCTTCATTGATTAAGGTGATTCTGACACTGTCATAACCGGGACAAATATTTTGGCCAAAACTATAATAGGTGCCGGATAAACGAAGGTTGCGATCCACCAGATCAAACTCCAGTGCGCCAATATCGGGGGGCGTCTTTCGCGGTTTGCCAGCATAATCTACAGTTATCCCGCAATAAACACCCAGGTTTGAAAAGGCAAAATTTCCGGGATCAGTAGAGAAACCAGTGCCATTTACATTGTGTGATTGAAGGTCTTTTCCGCTGAATTGCTGCCACTGACTTAAGTTCGAATATGTTGTAGAAAATGACCCGAATACGGCTTCTCCTTCAGAAAGGTAATAATTATTATGGTTGAGTTGTTGAAAAGCGGCAGGGTTATCTAATACTATCGCATAATCACCCCCATTGAATGTATTGTTCAAAGCCTGAATTCTTGATGAGCTTTTCATCCAAAAAATGGTACCTGTAGGATTTGTAACCCACATGGAGTTGNNCCAAACCCGTTGAGCGTTCTATATTCAAAACCCTGGATGATGAACGGAAAAGGTTATTGGCAATTAAAGACCCGCCTGTTAAATCGATATGGTTGTCCAGAATTAACGTGTAACCATTCCGGAAAATATCGTTAGCGTATAATCGAAGATGCCCCTGAGACCCCATCAAATCAATGGTTGTACTCCCAAAATCAGTGCTCCCCGAACTGAATTTATTCCGTTCTATCTGCAGGTTCTGACTCCCATATATTTTTAAGCATGAACGCCCAAGACCACTAAACGTACAGGAATCGATTTGCCAGTCTATACAATTTTTTCCAAGACTACTGTCCTTTCGTAGGATACCAACTGTTCCTCCGGTGAACGTGCATCCCCTCCATTGAATATTCCTGTGGGTTGATTTATCAAATTGGTAGTGGTATCCGTTGATTTCCGGAGTATTGGAATTTGATGTAAGTGGTTTGGTTATACAATTCCGGAAGCTTATGTTTTCCGTGCCCGATTCCAAACGTATCAATCCTGAAAAACTACTGCTCCCATTTCTTGTGAATTCGATGTTTTCAAATTGAATCCCACTTGAATTCCCGATACGAAGCAGGTAGTTTCCAGTGTCTACATTCCAGGCGACATATCTAAGGATACTATGATTTTTCAAACCTTCACCTCCCCGAATAATCAAGAGATTTCCAGCCCCGGCGTGTAAGCCTTGAATATCAGGTCTTTCGGTGAAAATTAGCGTATCGAGATTAAACACTACGTCCCCACAAATACCACTTACTTTAGCAGCATTGATAGCATTTTGTACCGAGATAAAATCTCCGTTTGGTCCAATTTTATAATTCCCCTGTAAACACTGTGCCTGAGTTGCATAGGTGAACAATAAAAAGATAAGTTGAAGGATCCAGGAAGTTCTCCCTGGTGATCGTGGTGTAGCGTTTTTATTCATTCAGGAACTCAAATATAGCCCCTTATTACATACTCACAAACCCATATTTCTCCACTAAACTATCGGCTTGTAAACTGGTATTTTTGCGTTGGTTGATTGGCGCAGAGAGATCCTCCGTTCCGCTGATATATAACTCTAGATCCTGTGCTTTGATCCCGGAAGGAACAGGACTAATTGCCTGCCTCTTTTTGGGAGCATACGGGATCAGGACGGTATCATGAACAATAACCGGTGCGGGGGTTCGTTCAACCAAAACGGTATCGATTTGAACAGGGAGTTCCGTTTGAACAGGGAATCGTTTGCCGGAGAAATTTTGCCAGAGCAGGGCGGTCAATAAAAATAGAGTAATGGACGCAGCTACCCCAAAGCGTACAGGTTGGTTAAGCAGGATAATGAATGTGTTCTGCTTCCCGTGTTTTTTATCAAAACTTCGTAGCAATTCATGTTTGATCTGTTCTTTTCCTTTTGGTTTTGCAGACGCGGCAACCTGGCGCAATTTACAAGTAGCCTGATGCATGATGCTGTATTCTTCCTCGGAGAGATATTCATGTACCCGCTGCTGCTGTGCAGTATCAAGTGAGGAGAAGTCTGTGGTTTCAAGCCAGTCGAAAAATTCCTGGGGTATTGGTTTATTCGTTTTCATACATCCATTTTTTAAGGGGACTGCTCAATTTTTTAAGAAGGTAAAAAAGGCCTGATTTTACAGAGCCTTCGGGTATTTCCATGGCTTCGGCAATTTCTTTGACCGACAGATCCTGTTCAAACCGAAGGCGGTAAAGGTTTTGTTCTTTTTCACTTTTGTCTTTTAACCAATGCTGGATATCCCGGTTGACCAGTCTGGCATCTAAATCTGAAAAGAGGGAAGGTATTTCGATATGCTCCTGATGATAATTTTCAGCAGCCAGCCGTTGCCGGTTGGCATCATCGCGGAGTATATTTTTACAGCGGTTGGCGGTAAGTGTATAGATCCATGTCGATAATCGTTTCCCTGATTCATAGCTTTGACTTTTATCCATCAATTTGATAAAGACTTCCTGCACCACGTCTTCAGCTGCCGCTTCATTTTTTAAAAATCCCTGTGCGTACCAGCAGAGTTTATCAAAATAACGTTCATACACGATTTCGAAGGCTTTTCTATTACCAAGTGCGATGAGGTCCATCAGAACCTCATCGCTCGTTGTATTTTTTATGGAATTCAGCAAGGGTCAAACGAATTAATCGAGATGGTTTAACACCTCCTTTTCGGCCTCTGTTCCTTTGCTTACGGCAATCACCTTGGCACGTATCCAGTTCTGGCGGGTCATGTCACCCGAAACTTTATAGTGGTCGTACAATTTAAGCATGGGAACGATGTAGTTTTGGTTTACCACAGGCACCAGCGTTTCGGAAATGTCCTGGTAGTAACAATGATCAATATAGTCCAGGGTGAATACCTGCTCAAAATTTTTCTTCAAAACAGCCATTTCATCGATGGATTTTTTGGTATAGCGGTAGGCAAGTCCGGTCAGGTAAAGGTCGTCTTCAATTTTCGAAATGACTTTTTGATGAACAGCCGTCAGTGCCACATATACCGGAGCATTCTTTTTATTTCCGGCCAGATTTATTACCAGTTCATTTAAAAAGCGAGTATGGCAAGTCGGTGCAGTATCGCCTATACTTTCCCAATCGATGGGAAAATAGGGTACCCCCAATTCTTTAAAAACCTTTTCCCGATAACTATCGATTGTTAGCAAACTGAGGTTTAATACGGTCACATCTTTCCGAAATCCCTGTCCCTGAAGCACCCAGGCAGGGTACGTGTCATTATCGCCTGTTGTTAGAAGGATGGCGTTCGGTTCAAGTCCCGCTAATACATTGTGATTATAATAAAGCATACCGGGTGAGATCAGTCCGGCCTGGTTTTTTAACCGGGCACCTTCGTCACGTTGTTTGAGGTCTCTGTTTATTTCTCCCAGGTTCATGATATAATCGAGATGTTCGGTTCGGCCCTTACCCAAAGCAAAAGCCTTTTCAAGATAGGGATAATAGCTCAGGTCGAAACCGTGGTTTTGCCACATACAGAGGTTGTATTCGTACGAATCCGGAATAACTTTTCCCATTTCAGCCACGAGGTCTTCGAGTACTTTATCCTTTTCTTTATACGTGCGGGTATCCTCCGGATCGGTGCGCAGCGTGTTTCGGGTGGCGTAGTAATAATTGTACCAGGCCAAACCGTCTTTTGGGTTTTTATCGACCTCTTTTTTCCATAAAAGAATTTGCTCTTTGTACCAGGAAACAGGCATTTTAACCACAGCAAAACTGTAGATCTTTTCGGGCTGCTGGCCATAAAGGGTGCCGCTGACAAGAAATAATAAGAGAAGGAGTTTTTTCATCTTTTTTTTTGGCTTATACCCGTGGCTTAGGTTTTCGGTTCAAATGGGTCCATGTGCCATAGCATGCAAAAGGGATCCTGTTAGCTAATGCTTAACCATAACAGCCATGGTCCATGGTCTATTGTCTATGGTCTAACAGGAAGGCAAACCGAAAAACAACTTCCTTCATTCAGTGTACTTTCAATACGCATAGAGCCCCCGTGACGAAGAATAAACTGATTACAAAGTTTGAGCCCTAGTCCCGAGCCGGTTTCGTTCAGTGTTCCATTGCGCGTAAAACTGGAATCTATGGCAAGGAGGTCTTTGACCTTGTCGTTCGGAATACCGATCCCATTGTCTTTAAAATGCAGACAAATTTCATTTTCGGATGCACGTAACTCGGCAAAAACCTCAATGAAACCACCAACCTGAATAAATTTCAGGGCGTTGCTAAGCAGATTCCGGAACACCGTGCTGAGCATGGCCATATCTGCTGAAACAGTCAGGTCAACGGGAAGGGAATTGGTAACCTTCGCCTTTTTATTCACAATGACGGCGTCGAGCAGTTCGATCGTTGAATGCATCAGACCGTGTAAATGGATCTCTTCCTTTTTAAGCTGTAATCCCCCCGATTCAGAGCGTGCCCAAAGCAACAGGTTTTCCAGAAGGATAAAGGAATTTTTGGAGGTATTGGCTACTAATTGAAGCAGATGATCCCGCTCCGATTGTTCTAATTGACCGTGTTTCCATGAAAGCATCTCACCCAACTGAGCCAGGCCGCCGATAGGACCCCGCAGATCATGAGCAATAATTGAAAAAAACTGGTCTTTAGTAGCGTTTAGCTGTTTGAGAGCGGCATTGTCATTTTGAATGATTTCGGCATCTTCCCTGATCTTTTGTTCATCACGTTCTTTCTGCAGCATAATATACCCCAGACTCACGATCACAAAGTTAAAAAGTGACGTAATGCTCAGAATGGCATGAGAAACGTTTCGGGTATTTAGCATATCCAGTCCAACCGGATAGAACAAGGCGTAAAGGGAAGCAAAAAGCCAAGACAGTCCGAAAATAATAAAGCTAAACATACTTACCCGGGCAAAATGCGACAAATGGCCCCTTTCCCATAAAAACCAGGCTCCACTCAGGTATACTGCGCCAAGAGCAGTATTAAAACAGACTATGAGTATGGCATCGGAAGAATAGATATTGGCCAAAACGGCAAGCATTCCTGCCAAACATAACCCAAGGATCACCTGGAACTGCTTTTTCCGAAAGACCAGATCATAGGAGATAAAAACAAAAACCTCGGTACTCATTCCTGCAGTCATTAACAAAGCAGAAAGCCAGGGACTTGAAAACATGGCCACCTCTTCTTTAAGGCCCAAAAAAAGGATACCCAATCCCTGCACCATTTTTCCCAGGAAGAATGCAATTAAATACCTGTTTTTTCTGCTCCCTGTTCTGAAATAGATCAGGTACACGATCCCCATTATAAAACTGAGCAGGGAAAAAAAAACCATGACTTGTCCGGTTTGCATAGTTGGTAGCCAGGACAAACATAATGTAATTCTGGTAGAGGGGAAAAGCGGAGTGCCGTTTCGTATGTTTGGTGCAAAGAACATTACAGAGTGTCTTTTCCAAAAGACAAAAAGGGGCACAAAATGTCTTCTACAAAAGACAAAAAGAGAAATTATTCCTTATCACTCCCCCCACAAACCTCGTTTTGCCTCTCTTGCCTCGCGTTGGATTTCTATAAACTGATCAGCAAATTTTACATTAGGCGGAACGGTCATCACAACAGCATAGCCCAGACGCAGAAGTTCTTCATTCAGAAATGTGCCATCTTCGAGATACACATAGGCAAGCAAACGGCCATAATGATCGATTTGGTCCACATCATACTCAAGCCGTACTTTTTGTCCGCTAAGCCGGGTCTTCACATATTCTTTAGCTTCTTTTCCATAATAACCCACTTCCTTCTTTTTAGTCCTGCGGGTTTCGGGGGCATCGATACCAATAAGCCTTACTTTTTTGCCTTTTTCACTTCCGTCTTGAATCCAAAAGGTGTCGCCATCGATCACTTTGCTTACCGGATACCAATCTCCTGAAGTCGAGGCCACTTGAGCGGATTGTTCGAGACAGGCCGACAAGAGGAGGCTGAGAGAAAGGAGTAAAATTTTCATATTTTGTTAGTTTTTAAATAAAAATCAAACCAATAAAGTCTTAGTTATCGCATCGCGCAGGGGGGATTCTACATGTATTTCTTCCGCAAAATGTTTCCAGTTCCTCACAGCCTCTTTCACCTGTCGGATGAGTTGTTTTGCTTTTTTGATATTCATGCTTTTGGCCACAACTTCAAAATCGTGATCGGTAATTCCTTCCCGTTTCCCGTTAACGCGAAGGGATTGCGCACTCACCCAGTGGCTGCCGGGGCGGTAGGCATGGCAGATATCGAAGGCGGGTGACAGGCGCCAGTTTCCTTCCTGGTCCATAAGAAAGGCGAAATTTTTGGTATGATCGTCGCAGTTTCGGGCCAATACATTAAAGACCATGCGGATAAACATTTGCTCAGCTTCAGGATAGGGAAGACCCAACATACGCATGGTTTCAAAAACCTGTTCATAAGCATAATAACCTACCAGGTCAAAATCGAAATGCCGCATGGCGCAAAGGCTTTGCATATGGATTTTTTCTCCATTGTCCTTACGATCGAAGCGTTTGGTCATAAAATGGGCACGGCCGTTTTCTTCAAACAGGCGGCATTCGGTCATTTCTATGCCCGCCTGCAGGGCCATCAGATGGTAGGCCATCTCTACTTTTCCATAACCACTTGAAGCGCCGATCTGGGTGTCATGAACCCCGTCGAATTTGAGCACCCAATAGCCAAAACCAACCGGCGCTTTGACCTGTCCGCTTCGCACTTCTTTGGTTTTTTCGTTGTAGGCGATAACTGCTTTAGCCCGGGCACCTCCGGCAGAGGTTCCGATTTTCAGGATATCGGCCAGGGCTGCTTCCTCATCTTTGGAGAGGCGAGCTTGAAAGTGCTCCCTGTTGTCGAGGATCTTATTTGCCACACCCACCAATTCATCTACGTAAACCCGTGATGTTCTTTTGTTTTCTTCTCTTAAGGAGGGTTCTATCTCCAATGCTCCCATGCCCCTTTTGCCAATAAAACAAAGTGTTTCAATTGGCGTGAGACTCGAAGAGGGCCGTCCCTGCGTTGCCAGCCAGGCATTGATCAGGGCATTTCCGTATTTATCGGGTAACATATCCGCCAACAAGCCCGGAAGTCCTTTAAACGTCTCATTGTTCGCTGTTTGTTCCCGAAAGGAATAGATCTTTCTACCCGAACCCAGTGGCATCATAACAGGAGCAATGTCGCGTGCTCCGTTCAGGAACTTTCTGTCGTATTCAAAAGTGGCATAATGCCCTTCTTCCGACCAGGCCACCGCACCCACCAATTGGTCCCAAAGTTTTATCGTTGCCGTTAATGGAGCCATTACCAGTCTGACCGTTTTTTAAGATCCGTTTTTTTGCTTCTCCCCGCCCGCTGCCGTTTTTCCTTTTCAAGCTTAGCCAGCACCAGCGGACTTACTTGACTTTCTGTCTGAAAGGCATTTAATACAGCCAAAACGTCCAAAGCACGTAATAATTGAACGAGGGTAAGTAGGGTGATGTTTTTATGTCCGGATTCAAAGTCTGACACGGTTTTTCGGGTAAGCCCTGCTTCGGTGGCAAGATCTTGCTGGGTTTTATTCTGTTCAAGCCGAACCTCCCGAACATAAGCAGCTAAGACTCCGGCTATGGCCGTGTCGCTCATTTTTTTCCAGTCGTTTTTGTTTGTTTCCACTGCTTCTGCCTGCTACGGTGCCTCAAAGATAGGATTATTTTTTTATTATTGAGAATAAAGATAATTAAAAGTGATATTAAGATTAATTATGATAGATAAAGATAAGTTAAATTATCATACAATAATTTTTTTGAATTCAGTCTATTAGCATGTAAATTTGGGCGGGCCATGCACAGATTAGCACGTTTTTTACCCGTATACCTCTTTATCAGCGTCGTAATTTTCGCTTTTTTTCCCATGGAAAAGGTGTACTCTACTGAAAAAGGGGAGATCGGATTTTTATCGGATGCACCACTCGAGCATATCGAAGCCAGGTCAAAACAGTTGAGGGGATTGGTGCAACTTGATACGCGTCGCTTTGCCTTTTCGGTAGCCATCGGCACCTTTGAAGGTTTTAATTCCGCATTGCAACGCGAACATTTTAACGAAAACTACCTTGAATCCCAGAAATACCCCCAGGCAACATTTAGTGGCAAATTGCTCGATGAAATTAGTGTGAATAAAACGGGAAAGCAGACCATCCGCGTGAAAGGCCAATTTACCGTACATGGCGTGAGTAAGGAAAGAACCATCGAAGTGCAAGTTGAGCACACGAAAAATAAACTGGATATTGTCGCTGCTTTTCAGGTGCCCCTTGCCGATCACGCCATTGAGATCCCCCGATTGGTTACGCAAAAGATCGCAGAATCTATTCAAGTCACTGTCCATGCGCAACTTGAGGAAAAATAAACGGCTTCTTTTTTTATTCTTTCTTTTGTTCTCCATCTCCGGCACATGTATGGGGGTAGAAACCAAAGGTATCAAGACACTCCCTCCAAAAAAGCCTAAAAAAAGCCCGTTTTTCTAAGGACACACGGCCAATACAACACAAAACGCCTGAAAAACCAAAAGGCGCAAACTCCCGTTTTACTTCCATTAAGGTTACATAGTTGAATGACGATCGTGCAGGAATGCCGCTTTTTCGTCTGTTTAGGGCTGTAGTACGTTGGTTTAGCGTATTTGCGGCCCTTTTCTTTGCTATTCTCAACAGGGTGCGACAAAGGCCGTTAAACGCACGAAACACAAGGGTTAAATGCCATTTAAACGATTTTTAAGGATGAATGCAAAAAACAGGGTCAGGATTGAACGAAAAAAACTCCTTTTTATCCTAAGGTCGCCATTTAGGTCGCCATTTAGGTCGCCATTTTTACGGCTTTGTATGGTCTTTAACTACCCTCAAAAGGTCTAAAACAGGTACGAAAAGCACATAAAAAGACACTTACACCCCCACATAAGCCACTTATTTAACGGTTAAAAATTAGCGTAAACGCCCATATACCAAGGAAAAACGGTCGTAAAGCTTCCAAAAAAGTGTGTCTGGAGATGAACTTCTGGTTTTATTCGAAACGGATCACTCCGATAACCAGGCTTATGTGATGGATGTCCTCATCGGGATTAATAGTGATATCCTGATAGTCTTTATTTTCAGATCGAAGTATCCATTTATTCTCATCCGGTGCCTTAATGATGCGCTTAACCATGACACCTTGATCAGTATCGATGACATAGGCTTTATTCCATTGGATGAACTTGGATTTTCCGACTCGCATGCACGCAAGGATATCCCCTGCGCTGTATTTGGGATACATGCTGCTCCCTTTTACCCTGATCAGGAAATCAGCTTTGTTAAATTCAGGAATGATATACCGGTCTTCGATATCGGTATTCTGAATAACAAATTCCCCGCTGCCATTTCCGGCCAGAGCTTCAATCGGTACTAATGGAATTCCTATTGATGCGGTGCTTCTGTTTTGTTCCCCAATAAGCATGGTACCCTCGCCCATTTTAAGCCATACCGGGTTCAATTGAGGGAAAGCCTTAGAGATTTGTTCTAATTTCTGATCACTAATGGACACGCGGATATTATTAACGTAGCCATTGCCTAAACCACAGCGCTTCTCAAACTCAGAAGCCGTAATAGCAAGGGACGAGATAAATAATTTTATCCGCTCTTTTAGGTTCATTATCAGTTGAATACAAAGCTGGTTCTAAAATAAATAGAGCAATGTTCAAATTTAGCTTGCTTAATTAGAGCAATGTTCTAATATTTGCCTTGTGGTTACAAACGTAACTAAAATATGAAAAGGGGAAATAAAAAATTATCGCGGGTTCCAAAAGTTTATTTGAAAATAGCCATCGCAGTAGACGGGCGCTCAATTACGGAACTGGCAAAAGAATTAAAGTGTTCCAGAGAAGAGCTGTCGAGAATGATAAACGGACACAATCCCGCCAAACGGCTCACAGCCGAATTAGAAACGCTTCTCGGAATTCAATCAGATTCAAAATGAGCAGTCCCTACGAAACATACAATGACCGCATCGGTGTACGCCTGAGCTTTATCGTTTCTGATGAAGACCGCAGAGCCGACGAGAGCCTTCAGTTAATTGGGTATAAAGCATATTTGACTCGCGCCCTCAGAAACAAGAGCTTTCGCCTGAAGGAGGGCAAAGGCCTCGGAAATGAAGCCCTGATCTATTGGGAGGCTATGCCTCGGGATTGGCAAGCAGCCTTCATAGAGCAATTTGGCAACCCAAAACAAACGCAAAACCCACTCACCGAGTTCTTTGAGATAGATGCGGAGGCAAAACGGTTCTTTGACACATTTCGCTTCCCTGATCAATCGTACCTCAAGCCGGAGCAGATTGAACGCTACACAACAAACGCCTCAGTTCTCAATGCACTGGGCAAACTCAAAACGGCTCGCGAGACCTCCCGAAAAATGCGAGGCGGTTCTTTGAAAAATGTATGGGCATCCCTGATCCGCGATGTGGTTGCCTTTAATGATACCCTGAAAACAAAACACAGCACTCGCCACACGCTTCCCGAATCGGATAAACTGAAGCAGAAATTTAACACCTATCAAAAACTTTCATACTGCTCCCTTGTGGATGGCAGAAATAAGAACCAAGCCGCTCAGGTGGTAACTCCTGAGATGATATCGCTCTGGAAGGACATATACGCCGGACAACGAGGCCAAAAACCGAATCATCTGGACGTTTACCGAGTTTACCTCCAGTTCCTTTCTGGCCGCGTGGATATCGTAAGCAATGAAACCGGTGAGCTGTACGATCGCGAATCGGAGAAGTTCAACCAGGTTTCCGATAAAACGGTATATGCATACCAAACAGCGTGGGAACATCGAATTGTAACCCACGCACTTCGCTCAGGAGATCGCCAGAAGTTCAAGTCTCAATATGAGCCATGGCACAAACTCAAACAACCGGAATTTGCAGGCTCCATTATCTCCATCGATGACCGCCAGCCTCCATTCGAATATGCCGCTGGTAAAAGGATGTGGTTTTACAACGCCATCGATCTTGGCAGCGAAGCATTTACCTGCTGGGTATGGGGTGAGACCAAAGAAGGGATCATCCTCGACTTCTATCGCCAGCTCGTTCGCAACTATACGGCATGGGGTTGGAATCTACCCTACGAGTTAGAGGGTGAGCTTTCTCTTAACTCCTCCTTCAAAGACAGCTTCCTGCAACCGGGAGCCATGTTCCAAGCGGTGCGTATTGAAGCGAATAATGCCCGTGGAAAACGCATCGAGGCTTATTACCGCCCTCTTCGTTATGGACTGGAAAAGAAACGCGAAGGATGGTTGGCCAGACCGTTCGCAATTGACGAATCAAACCAAGCCGGACCTCTTGTCAAGACCTTCATACCTCAAACGGACATCGTAAATGGATGCCAGCGGGATATACGCACTTGGAATAACACCCTGCATTCGAATCAGGCTCTTTATCCGGGCATGACCCGCTGGGAGGTTGCCTGCACCAAACAACACCCACAACTGGTACCGACTAACTGGGCTGGTATCCTTCCTTACCTCGGATATAAAGAGGTTACCAGCATGAGAGCCGGACGCATTACCCTTCAATACAAGCACCGAGTGGTTGGCTTTAATGGCAAGGTTGCGATCGGCGAAGAACTGATCGGGATAATGAAACGCATCGAAGGACAGGAGGTTACGGTGTACTGGCTGGATGGTCATAAAGGCGACGTATTGAAGGCCCTTGTGTATACCATGGAAGGCCAGATGATCTGCGAGCTGCTTGGTGATCTTTCATACAGCCGATCCACTCTCGAAACCACTCCAGAGGATGAAGTAAACCGCGCCCTGATGAGTGCCTATACAACCACGGTGCAGGGCTATGTACGCAGGGAAGCAAAAGAGATCGACCGCATTACCATTATTGAAAACGAGCAGCCTTCAATTGGAATGTTCAATATACCTGGACTCGACGATTACGACCCAGCCTATACAGAGGCAGAAACGCTGCCGAACGTGGATGAGGACTTTAATCAGCAGTTAATGTCTGTTGAAAGACCATTTAAAACCAGTACAGCATCAAGATTTTAACCCAACACCCCATGAATATAACCAACGAATTCAGACAAGAAGTAATCGCCGCCCTGATGGAGCAGCGCGCAAGGTATGGAGGCTCCGATGCCTCTTTCGCAAAAACGTGGAGCATCAACCCCTCTGTGTTTTCCAGACTTAAAAAGTCGGGAGCTGACAAAGGCCTACTGAAGGATATACAATACCTACAGATTGGCCGCGAGCTGAATGTATCTCCCACCTCCTCAGTTTGGAACATTGCCCGGACTGAAGTATTCGAAGCGATATCGAACGACGTAGCCTTTTGCCAGCAGAACGCCAAGGCCATGATCTTTGTGGATGAGTGCGAAATAGGCAAAACCGTAGCTGCCAAGTACCTCAGCAAATCGCTGAAGAACTGCTTCTACGTTGACTGCTCACAATCGAAAACAAAGAACCTTTTTATCCGCGCCCTCGCGCTTGCCCTTGGAGTTGATCCGGTTGGTAAGTATGCCGAGATCAAAGCCAACATCAAGTACTACCTGACGGTGTTAGAAAACCCGATCATCCTGCTGGATGAGGGTGGTGATCTTGAGTACCCAGCCTTTCTGGAAATCAAAGAATTCTGGAACGCAACGGATGGCTACTGCGGCTGGTACATGATTGGAGCTGACGGGCTACGTGCAAAATGGGAACGCGGCATAAGCGCTCATAAGGTAGGCTACCGCGAACTTTTCAGCCGCTTCTCTGGCAAATACATGAGCGTGGTTCCTGCGAATGATCGCTCCGCAAAGGATGCCTTTTACAAAAAGCTCATCACCGCAGTACTGGAGGTGAATACTTCCGATAAGGCAGCCATACCCGCTCTGGTTAAAAAATGTATGGCCACTGATGCAAACGGTCAACTCGCAGGCTTACGTCGCGCACACACCCTCTTAACTCTTAAAACCGCCGAATAATGGGCAAAGCCATGTCACTCGCTAACCTTTTGAAAAAAACATACAACTGCTTCGAATTTTCCGCTCCTTGGAAGGAGGCCTTTGGGTCTCCTCAGAAAACGGGTGTATGGTTTATTTGGGGGCACTCGGGAAACGGGAAAACAGCTCTCACCATGCAACTGTGCATGGAGTTGAGCAGACATGGACGCCTTGCTTACAACTCGCGGGAGGAAGGTGGCGACAAAACCCTTCAGGATGCATTTATACGGGCTGGCTTTGAATCATTCACTGGCCCAAATAAACCGATCATTCTGGATGAGCCGATGTCGGAGCTGAGCGAACGCCTATTGAAACGCCGCTCTCCTGACTTCGTCGTAATTGACTCCTTCCAATATGCCGGTTTATCCTATGCCGAATACAAACGGTACAAGGAGCTGCATCGGAACAAGCTGCTCATCTTCATCAGCCATGCTGACGGCAAAAACCCAATGGGTAGAGCTGCCACCAGCGTGATGTACGACGCTTCGCTGAAGATATGGGTAGAAGGCATGCGCGCCACTTCGAAAGGCCGCTATATCGGCTCCAATGGAGGCTTTTACGACATCTGGCCTGAGGAATCAGCTAAATACCACGGACAATCAAACTCAATATAACCCACAACAATCCAATGACACACTCAGAAACTAAACAACAGATTCAACGCCTCACCGGTGTTGATGACCGGGAATACTTCGAAGCTGTTTTAGACAGCGGCGAAAAATTCCTAAGGTGGTATCTCGGAGAAGGCCCAGCTCTTCTCAAGGAGATTGCCGAAACTCCCGCCTATTGGAACTGGTACGCAAACCAGTTCGATATCATGGACCAGGTCTTTATTCATACTTATACCTGCGCAGGGACCTGCGATGGGAATAATGTGATGAAGCGCTTATGGTACGTTAGCCACGAGCCGAATATGGTACCAGGCTTTCCATCAAAGAGTGTTTTCGACAAGGTGTATGAAAACATGATGCAGGAAGTACTGAAAACCGGAAAGGAGGCACAGCGTGTCTAAGCACCTTACCATATTTATCGAAGACCAGGGCGATGAGTGCAACGTGAAGGTTTACACTTCGCCCGATATGGATTCCCGGACCCTTGCCACGATCAAAAGATCGGTGAATCATAAGCAGATAAACCGCCTGATCGAAACGGGTATAAACAACCTGAAGGCGAAGGAGGCGAAGGCGTGATGGCGCAAGTAAAAAGGAGTCCACGCCCTCATGTGGCAATGCGTATTGCACAAATTGAACAAGAAGTGCTGGACGAGTATGGATTGAAGGTTCAGGTGCACTATACCATAGCGCTTACTGATGAGTCAATTGCTCAAAAGCGGATGTTACGAATAATGAGAGAGGAAATATNNAAATATGCAGATACTACTCTCTCCCTGACGATATGCTTAAAAGTCCGAGCCGCAAACAGGAGTACGTCAGAGCTAGAGAGATGTTTTGCCGCTTCGCTAAAGACAAATACCCAGATATCAAACTCCGCATTTTGGGCATTGAAATGGGTGGCCGGGATCATTCCACGGTCATCAATAACCTTAAAAAATTCGATTCGCATTATGAAGCTGAATCGGACTATAGAAAAGAGTACAACGAACTGCAAGAAATACTTGATATGAACAAAACCCTAAAACAGCCAGATCTGACTCGTAGCGAGTTGGTGGCACAGAAAGAAACCCTTGAAGAGCGCCGTAAGGCCATCATAGAACGTATGGCCGCGCATGACATTCCCATTGATACGGACTCGTTCCGCACCCTTGTGAAGGAAAAGCAGGACCTGACTATCGAAATCGAAGGGATGAAAAAGAAAATNNGATTGGAAGCGCAACCATCCGGATGGATATCCCGGACCTACCATGAATAAAGGAATCTCATTTGAATTATAAGATCATGACACAAACACTTATCTACACTACCCAGGTTGTCAAGGACAAGTTCTGGAAGGACGAAACTGGACAAGCCATTCCAGTAAGCAGAACTACAAAAGGTGAACGCTTAAGAGAAAGAGCCGCCGCCAAATTGTTGGCAGATTCACTGAAGGCGAACAAGCAGCTTCAGGCACTCAAAGAATTGGTTACTGACGTATGCCAGCAGGTGTATGATGTATCGCTTCAGGAAACCTCCACGGAGGGAAAAAACCGGAAGGGTAACTTCACCTGGTACAACTTCGACCGCTCCATAAAGGTAGAGGTTTCGGTTTCAGAGCGCATCGAATTTGATGACCTGACCATTCAGGCCTGCAAAGAGAAGCTGAACGAGTTTATTGAACAAGGAACCAAAACGGTTGATGACTTTATGCGCACGCTAATTCTCAGCGCATTTGAGACCAGCGGGGGCCGTTTAGACGCCAAGAAGGTACTTAGCCTCAAAAAGTACAAAACACGCACCAAGGAACCACTCTATCACGAAGCGATGGACCTCTTGGATCAGTCCATTCGTCGCCCTGAATCTAAAACCTATTTCAGGATATGGGTGAAGGATCATGAGGGCAAGTATCAGAATGTAGACCTCAACTTTTCATCGATATAATGGAACGGGATATACGACTTGACGAAGGTCAGATTGATCTCGTTATCGACGCCCTGAACAGGGCACACTCATTTCATCGCGGGAATTATGAGCGAATTAAAAACTCAGGTTACGGCAAAGGCTCTACGCTTGACAAGGCTGAAAAGCATAGGGATAAAGCTGACGAATATCTGTCTGTAGCCTCCCATATTGGAGAACAGACCATTTAACCCCAAAAACAATGACAACAATACCAATCGAAAAAACAAACGCCCTGAAGGCTTTCAGGGAAGCAGATGAGAAGGGCCGGGCTCTTCTTACCAATCTGTTCGGAAAAGAGGTCCTCTCCGACAATGTAATGGACCGAATCAAAACCATGGACGACGTGTATGCCGAACTGGGTGAGGAAGAGTTCGATAAGGACGGCCTTACCGATGATGAGATCGCTTACAAAGAAGCGAAACTAATCGCTCGCGCTCTCAATGAAGGCTGGTTTCCTGACATGACCGATGGAACCACTAAATACTACCCATGGATGAAGTATACACCCGGCGTCGGCTGGTCGTATTACGACTACGAGTTTTCGATCTCGGATTCGTCTGTCGGCTCCCGCCTCCTTTTAAAATCGTCAACACTGGCTAAGTACGCGGCCACTCAGTTTCCCAATGTGTACAACAATTTATTCAGTTAACCCCAATTCTTATGAAAAAGCAGTTAATCAAATCCTTTGAAGAAGCCTGTAAAAAACAAGGCTTAGACCCGAAAGTGTTACCCGTTGTAACGGGATTACCCGAAAAGTACCAGCAGCGTCTGATTAAGCGGTATAAACAGATGGTTGTTACCGATGCGCTCAATGATGGTTGGGAACCCGACTGGACTGACGGAAAGTGGAAGTACTACCCATGGATGAAGTATACACCCGGCGTCGGCTGGTCGTATTAC
>DQHT01000126.1 GCA_003531115.1 Bacteroidota bacterium
TGTGGGACCAAACGACTAAACGCTGCCGCTAACACGACTAACACAAGAATTCCGGTTTTCATATTCACTTTCATGGGTGTCAAATTTACAATTTAAGGGATAAATAAAAATCCATTTGGGATACGTCCTGCCTGAAACATATCCAGAAGTTTTCCCGAATCGTCCAAAACCAGCACATTTCCGCGTTGGATAAAGTCAATGGCGTCGCTCAAAAAGATCTTTCCGGCATGGTATTCCACCGCATATAAATTCCCTGCACTGCCCTCGTACAAAGGGGTTGAAGGGATTGCCGGTGCCTGGGCATCAAAACGGAATAGCTTATTTTCAAAGAGGTAATAGACCCTGTCCTGGCTGTCCACAAAAAAATCCTGAATAATTTCGGTCCCTATCTCTTCAGAGAATAGAAATGATTTACTCAGCGGGTCCATACAATGGATCATGGATGGAATGCCGAGGTCTTTGTTCCCCCGCGTGGCAATCCACAATCTTTCAGCCTTATCGGCATACACCGAAAAGGAGCCAAAGCCAACAGGAAGGCTGTCTGTAAGCTGCTTTGTGTCGGGCGAAACCTGGTATATCTTTCGTGAATTCGGGTTCGTTACCCAAAGCTGATCCTTCACCAGAACCATTTGTTCCATCCATCCTTCAATATGCACCCGGCTGTTTATGGCGCCGCTATGGATATTCAAAAACGACAAACTATCGCTGTATAGATCGCTTAGCGCCACTTCATCAGGAGAAATTTTACACAAATAGCGTGGAGAACCAAGCTGACTCAGGGTTTTCTGAGATTTAAAGGTAGTCTGATCCACAACTTCGATCTTACCCGAATTATTAATGACCAGCCAATAGCTATTGTCGATCAACAAGGCCGACTGCAACACATCGCCTAAGGGCCGTCCATTGGCTGAGGAAAATACGTCGCCAACGGAAGCATTTCCTTCTTTGAGGTCATAGCTGGTGATGGAGGCATTGCCCCACTGAAAATTCCCCTCATTCAATACCAAAAGAGACCCCGGAGAAGGAGCAGGACCGGTCGGCGTATCCTTATCGGGGAAACAGGCACTCAGGCCCAATACCAAACAGAGGGAGAGCAGCTTTTTCATTGAATAATGAGACTAAACCGTTTTAGCTGCCCACCGCTATTTACTTCCATAAAATAATGACCCGGAACAAGGTCGAAGGCAGGTGAAACCGTTTTGCCTTCAACCAGTTTTTTACCGGCCAAAGAATAAATCGTCCAGTTCAGGGGTGTTCCTTCTTCTGCCAAATGAATGGGTTGCCCGGCCTTAAGCGGGTTAGGATAGGGTCTGAAAGCACTCAATTCTTCACTACCATTCGGTGAATGTTGATTATAGATCACACCAATGGCATCCAGATCAAAACCGCCCTGAGGAAAGGGAGTTGGGAAGGGGTCGTTAATTTTAAATCCGCGGGAATCGCGTGTGGCAAAGGAATCGTTCAAACTTCCGACCACGTCAATGACCCGAACAAAACGGATCGCCATCACATCGATACCCAAACTGTCTTTTAATTCTTCCAGATCGAAAGGCGTTCCATAATTCCCAACATATTTACCTGCCAGATTATGGACCTTATGGGCCCGGCTTCCATCAAAGGTGCGCAGTTGTTTTACGGTATCATTGTCGCTCAGGGCGGCAAAACGTACCCAAATGAATCCATCGCTGCTTACCTCCACAAAGGCCAGTTCCAGGAAATCCGAATCGCTTTCTGTTTTTATATGGAATCCGTTTTCAAACACGGCAAAATCAGCGCCCGGACCATTCACAATAGCCGGCTCAAATTCGAGTACGGCCATTCCTCCATCGCCCAAAGAAACGGCCTCACCATTCGGATAACCGGCAGTCATTTCAGGAAGGCCAACCGTTACCATACCCGCTTGCGGATTGCGGATGTCAACAAAACCCCGGGTTACCTGAGCCTGTTTCGCCCAATCCACAAAAAGGGAACTATCGCCGGGAATGGCTGTACTTCCGGGCCAATTGTCGCGCGGGGCATACTGGGCCATCGAAAAGACGGGTAGCAGCAGCAAAACGAAAATTAGTTGAAAACCTCTCATTGTTTAATAAATCTGGCGCTTTTTCCTGTTTGGTCACGAAGTAGGTACATGCCTGTTTCGAGCTCACGAATAGCGATGTTTGATCCGCTTCCGCGTTTTAATTCATGTCCCTGTACATCATACAGGATCCAATCTGTTGCTTCTTGAAGGTAAACCAGGCAGGAGGCAGGGTTGGGATACAGCGACAAGGTACTGTTTTCGATCGTTTGAACCGATATATGCCAATTGCGGGAAAGGTCATCCACGGCAAAAAATCCGGGTGTATTCATACCGAATTCGCCGGTATCGCTTGATGTCAGGAAAAAGTGCAGGGTGTCGACTGTTCCCAGTTTGCTTAAGTCCACCCAGGTCCAGGCGGAAACAGCATAGTCTTTTGATGGGTCAGCATTACGGTAGTCGGCCAGGTAAAAATGCACCGTATCTGTTTTCCAGCTTCCGTTTTCTTTGGCCAGGATATGGAGCAGCAAATAATCCGGATCACTTCCATCCGCACCACCAAACTTCTTCGCAAACTGGTCTCCTTCTTTTATGGAGTGGTAAGTAAAAGCCGTATTGGTGATATAGACACCGCTCAGCGGGGTCTTGGCAGAGGCATCCAGGTAAACCTCGCTGGCCTGTTGTCCAACCATGTAATTGCTGCTGCTGTAACCTGATTCGGTGATCGACTGGAAAAGGCCGTCTTGTCCGCGGCGGCTGCTGTCGTTTCTGTTCGAAACCGCCCAGCCCGCTTCCCAAAAACTCCAGTCGTCATGCCAAACTATGGGGAAATTAAACCCCGCCTCACTCACCAGGGAATCGCCGGCACTGCCGTCGATATGGCTGTCGCTGCTCAGGTTGATGGTTTCCATACCGGCAATATATTGCGCGTTCAGGCTTAGGCTTAAAACAAACAAACACGTTGATAAGAGTGCTTTCATAATTTTATGGATTTATTTTTTATGGATGAATTGATAGTTTAAACTCACTTGGAAATAGCGTCCCGGCATTGGCCGCCATTCGATGCTTTCGTAATAGACATTCCAGATATTTTGAATGCCGAGGGAGGTGTTCAGGCGATGCTGTTTCAGCTCATGGGAATAGCCCAATTCGAGATCGCCGGTCGAATAGGGGGGCAGGAAACTCAAGTTGTCGGAACTGGTATAACGGCCTCCGGTAAAGCTGTGCCGGTAGCTTAGAAGGAAATTTTTGTAAGGGAGGGCGAGTGCGATATAGTTTTTCCAAAAGGGCACATAAATAAGCTGTTTGCCCACGGAGAGGTCCTGCTCGTTTTTCGCCTTTTCATTGCTGGCCAGGGTAAAACTGCCGCCATAGCTCAGGTTCATGGTATTTTTTTTATGATGATGGATCAGTTTTGCTTCCCATTCAAATCCCCGGTTATGCACCTGTTGCAGGTTTTGCGGGGTCCAATACCCATTGTCGGGCAGCCAGATGATCCATTGATCGATAACCGAATAATAGGCTGTGAGCCGCACCTTCGCCAGCGTATTCACTTTGCTGTAGGTATAGGCATAGGTGAGTTCACCGCTAAATCCCTTTTCGGGACTTAATTCGGGATCGCCACCCGGATTCCAATACAAGTCGTTCAAATTGGGTAGCCGGGAGATATGGGCCAGGTGTCCGCTTAGGATGATGCGGCGGTTCAGCAGGTAATCCATACCTGCACTGAAAGAAGGTGCCGGAATAAGGGTTTTCCGGAATTCCTGGCGGATATCCGTTTTCCAGAAAAGGCGTCTGTTTTTAAGCAATTGACCATAGGCAGCCAGGTAAGCCGCCGCCGTATGAAGTTGAACTTCTTCCTTTAAATAACTGCTGCTGCCTGCCTGGTCGAGTTGATGCAGGGCACCGGCCTGTAAAGAAAAATGTTGGTATTTTCTACGCAACTGGATCTGATTGAGCCAACGTGTGCTGTGGTTGAGTCCGTCGAGGTTTTTTGCCGGGTCGTGGTACCACAGATTTTCCGCGAACATGGCCGAGTTAAACTGCACAAAACGCAGGCTATCCGCGTAATTCACAAAAGCATTGAGGCGTATGGATTCATCGTCCTGGGTAGCTAGCGACGGACTCAAAAGGGTAGGAGGAATTTGTCTGTTGGCCTTTTGATACCAGAAGTCCAGTCCGGTTTTCCATCTTTTGTATTCATAATGCGTTTCATTCAGCACCGCCAACAAGGAAGATTGGGCATGGTCCATTTTGCGCAGCGGAGAACCTTGTGCACTGCGGTCGGGATAAGTGAAGTCGTTTTTTGCCGTTTGACTGACCACCCTGAATCGATTGCTCCAACCCTTTTTGCTCAGGTCCATACCAAGTTTATACCGTTGGGTATGGAAAGATCCCAGGTCAATGCCAGCAATGACTTTCACAGGTGTTTTTATTTTTTCCTGGCCAAGCTGGATGCTTCCCCCGAGGATTCCTCCCGTGCTTAAGTTGTTCTGGGAGCCGGTGCTAAGCAGGATATGATCGAACAAAAACCCTTGCAGCAGGCTCATGTCCTGTTGTCCGCTCATGCTGCTTTGTATGGATAGCCCGTTCCATAAAACCGGACTATGCGCCGCCCCCGTGCCCCGTATGGATAGGGAGGCCAGCATTCCCGGACCGTAGCTTTTGATCACCACCGGACTAGCCGCCTGGAGCAGGGAGCCGATATCGGGTTGAAGGATTTGGGTAGGAATTTTTTGAAGGGTTTTGCCATTGTCCATCGGCGCCTTACGCATATCACGCACTTTGACCTCCGGCAGAACCTGGAGACTATCCGTTTTCTGCGCCACCGCCATAAAAGCGGTTAAGAGAAGAGCCATGTGTACAAAAAACCTTTTCATCTGTTTGTACACAGAACCAATGTAAAAAGAAGGGATGAAGGTGGCTTGCCGCGCTCCATCTTAAACCTTTCTTCCCGAAGGTTCTGATGTATTAGTCGGACAAGGCAGGTCTTCTGACTTTCCCCACCTTTGAACCTTCCCGCGTGAGCAGTGGTTATAGAAATCAAAGGCAATAAATGGGGATTACAGCTGCGGGTACAGTCCCGGTTTTTCACCGGAGTTCCCTTTTAATCTCCGGTATGCCCGGAGAACCAAAATCCACTGCGAATTTATGATTTTTGATTTATGATTTATAATTTTTGATTTATGATTTATGATTTTTGATTTTGGGTTCTGGGTTTGGGGTTCTGGGTTTTAGGCGTGGGGCATGGAGCATGGAGCATGGAGCATGGAGCAAGGGGTATAGGCGGGCTTGGATATTTTATAGTCAGCTCGAGCCGCCAAACGTTTTTTAAGAAGAAGAATTAGCTTTATGGCGAGTCGAGAGCCGGGCTGACTGGTTCACCTCCGGCCTGCTCTTTCGCTTCCCTGGGCAACAGAAAGAAAAATTCGGGTTCTGGATGGAAAACGTCTTTTCAGGAGGGTAAGAGTTTGTGAAGCTCAATAAACGAGCTTTATTTTCGTTAATAGGGTGAATGGAAAAAAATCGGGGATTGATTTCTTCATCCCCTACCTGCCGGCAGTTTTCTTGTTCGGATTCTGCTGATTGGCACGGTTGTCTTTAGGTTTTTTTTTTTTGACATATATTTTAAATATATATCGTAGGATTAACGATTTCCAATTAACGCACAAATTTCAACAGTTGGATCACGAATAGATTTGTTTTTATTCATTTCGTAAGCGATCTCTTGTATTCCTTCTCCTATTGACGGATCAAAAAGTAGCAACATGAAAAGCCCGGAATATTCAAGTTTTGCATTATATCTATTCAGTATTTCAGGAAGAAGATTTTTGTTAGATAGCTCTATACTAATATAATTCGAGTATATTCTCAATGCTTCACCAATAACACTCACTATTGGCCCTGCACACCTTATAAGGGGACTTTCTCGTAAAAACGCCAGTTCCGGATTATTATAATCGTTTAACTTTGCTCCATTTTTTTTCCGCAATACAATACCTCCATAAGAATCAATGTTTTCTGTTTTTGTTTTCTCATGGTGAAATTTGCCATCTGGAAATGTGCAATAGGGTTCAATTATTTCCAGATCAAGGGTTACTAAAAGTGATTTTAACCCGACTGTATCATTTTTGCCCTTATCGGATAGAAAAATTCCGATGAGACCTGGTTTTGAAACATAGAAGTAGCCAGAATTTTGTTTTTGTTCAAGTCTAATAGTATCTCGTTCTTTCTCGCCCGAAAAAACCATGTTCACTTTTTTAGTTTCATAATCGGGATGACTAAATTCGATCTCAACTTGTTGCCCTTCTTGTACAGCTACAGAAATAATATTAGACCTGTAGGTAGCCGAGTCCCCATTTACCCTTAAAGTTGCCCCATGTATTGGCATGTTACCTTTATTTAAGAGAGTTATGTCTACTATTTTTGGATCTTGTATCGTAGCGGGAAGGGTTACTTTGTAGAAAAACAAAAAGACAAGAAGGAACCCGGCGCATTTTTGAAACACTTTCTTTAATACTCTTGTCATACTCGTTATTTCTTTAGATGCAGAGAGACAAGGATTCGAACCCTCAGTCCTTGTTTGCGGAGCTGTTTTTCAATATAAAGGTAGTTAAATTTGGTGAATCGGATGCTCTGAAACCCTTACCCTTCGGAAAAGACGAACTACCGAAAGGTAAGGGTTTGCAAGGATTAAAAAACTAGTTTTATATTGGGTTACAAGTTGAATGGAAAATGTTCAGGGATGTAAACAATGAACGAATAAAAGCAAACGGAAGTATAATGATCTAAACATGAATCGTCTACTATTCACATTCGTAATGTTCCAAATAGTACTGATCAAATCCTGTACTTCGGTTTCAACTCTGGGTGAGGAGATACTGAAGAAATCGGAATTATCAGTGTGTTTCGATACTTCCAAATTTCAATGCAAAATCAGGGAGATTGTGGAGTCGAAAGATGATTCTATCCAGGCAATCATTGACGAGGAAAAGATTCCGGTGCTGGACGAGGAGTTTAGGGGAAATGTACTTGCATCTACAAAATCCTATACTGAAAGGATCAAATCCGAGATTCAAGACATGTTTGTAGTTAAAACGATAAGTGGAACAGGTATTTTAAAAGGATTTGTACATTCTGTCATTTCAGATGGATACTTAATGGAGCTTTGTGACGAAGAGATTTGGATTAGTATTTATACAGACACGTTCAAGAATATAAGAGAGCTACAAGTGTTTTGGAATAAGGGGAGGAATGAACGGCTTGTGGAACGTTACTTCTATTTGTCTGACAAAATTGTCTTTGCAGAAAGTCTACAAGATAGAGCTTATCCAGGTCAGTGGAATAGTATGGAATACACTACTCAGTTAGAGGGTCGTTTTTTTCACGGCAATACCTTGATAGCAGTTGTTAATGCATCTACGAATCCGAATTCTGAGCAGATTTCAGGGCCTGATGAAACTGAATTCAGTAGGTCCAATGAGATGCTAAGAACAGCTTACCATTTACTCAATATAGGCTATCACCTGCTTTCAAGGGAAGAATTAAAATGCGCACGCAGGTCAGCAGATTATCACGGTGGGAAAGAATATTTAGAAGACCATTTCATGAAGGTCTATCCCTGGAAGGACTTTAATAAGCATGTACCTTCAAAATGCATTTTGAACGCCAACTTCAAGATTCTAATTGATCGTAAAGGCAGTTGTACGATTACTAATGCCCAAATCGATGTACAAAATTGTGACAGTAGCTCGGAGGTAAAAGAATATTTTCAGAGGAATTGCGAAAAAATATTGGAGTCAACCCAATGGCAAGCGGCCTCTTCCAATTGCACTGCAATTGAGTCATTGGCGATGCTGCGGATAAGTTATTCAACAAAATTTGGCTTCAAGGTTATGGAATTGACTTTTATTTGATTATCAAGGAAGATGCAATGATTTATCCGAGATTATCAAATCATAAAGGTGCGTAATTTACCTGGGGAATTGTCCTGCATTCAAGGAGGAGTTGAAGCAGTATTGGACGGGATTCGAACCCCCGGTCCTTATTTCGAAAGCCTGACTTCTTGAGATGTTAATAATATCCAATGGCCGGTCAGGCGCTCTGCGCCGACCGGCTCTTTCGCCCAGGGGCAATTGGTAGAGTGTCTCCACGTCCCACTTTTTCCCCCCATCGCCCTGCGGGCTAAGGTATTCTTGGGGGAGCCCTTTGATCCACGGGATACTCCCGCGGTAAGAAGACGTCCTTTCAGAACTTGAATAGTTTCCCAACCTCCTTGTCCCCATGTCTCCAAGTCTCCAAGTCCCCCAGTCTTAAGTCCTGATTCAATAAATCCCAAAAATCCCACCGCGCCCACCGTAGCTTTAGCGGAGGTGGGGTTCAGACAAAGGGGGGGCTAAAACTGAAAATTCTGTTCCGTCCGTTTACTTCGACAGGCTCAGCAAACGGACCCTTAAGTCTCACCATCTCCAGTCTCACCATCTCAAAGTCCGCCCAATATAACCGTCTGATTTGAGCCTTTGCCTGCTTGAAAACAGCGACTTAAAAACAGGCTATAACCTGATAAAAGATTTGTATATATCAGGTTATAACCTGATATTTGTAGTGTAATTATCAGGTTATAGCCTTATGAAAAACACGAAAAAGCTCCAGATAGAGCAGTTGGATCGGAAATTGGCTTCCTATTCCGATTTTCCGGAAGTGCCGTCGAAAGGCTGGATTCATGGAATCCGTACGGCTTTAAATATGTCATTCCGACAACTTGGTGAGCGTTTGGTGATTACGCCTCAAAGTGTCCAGGAAATTGAAGAACGAGAAAAGCATGGAAACATCAGTTTGAAAAATCTTAGGGAGGTCGCGGCCGCATTGAACATGAAGCTCGTTTATGGATTTGTTCCACAGGATGGTTCATTCAAAGAAATGCTCGATAAACAAGCACTTAGGGTTGCCAGAAATATAGTAATGCGTACCGACAACACAATGAAACTGGAAGATCAAGGTGTTAGCCAGGAACGATTTGAAAAGGCAGTACGAGAATTGGCTGATGAAATTAAGCGAGAAATGCCACGTTACTTATGGGATTAGATTTTGAGTTAGCAGACGGACAAACACCACTCACTGAGGAAGAGAAGGATGGCCTGCTCATTTCGTCAATTACCACACATGGTGAATTGGATGAGTTTGAGCAACTCAATATTGAAAAAGCTATTCAATGGTCCTTGTCCCGGAAATTCAAGAAGGATGAGATTCTTACAGAGGCATTCATAAAATTAGTCCATAAGAAAATGTATGCTGAAGTATGGGCCTGGGCAGGAGAATTCCGAAGGACAAATAAGAACATTGGGGTGGATATGCACCAGGTACCAATACAATTACGATTGCTCTTAGATGATTGTGAATATTGGATTGAGAAAGGTATTTATCCACCCGACGAAATTGCGGTTCGGTTTAAACACCGGATCGTATCCATACATTGCTTTTCTAACGGTAATGGCCGCCACTCGCGGATGATGGGTGATTTGATTATTGAAAAGATCTTTGAACGACCTGTTTTTACCTGGGGTGCCACCATTAGTTTAAAACAGGATGGAGGCGCAAGAAGGGAATATCTCGCTGCTGTTAAATCTGCGGACAAAAATGACTTTAAACCGCTTATGGAATTTGCAAGAAAGTAATTTCAAGGATAGACTACTTCTAATTTTCCCTAAGCTGTCCCAATCTCCAAGTTTCCTCATCTCCTAGTCCCCTCGTATCTAAGTCTTCTGTCTCTTCGTCTACGAAACAACAAAAAATCCCATAAATCCTTCTAATCCCATGAATCCCACCGCGCCCACCGTAGCTTTAGCGGAGGTGGGGTTCAGACAAAGGGGGCTAAAGCTGAAACTTCTGCTCCGTCCGTCGCACTTCGGCTCCGCTCTGTGTGACGGACCGTTAAGTCTCGCCTTCACCAAGTCTCCTCGTCTCCAAGTCTC
>DQHT01000072.1 GCA_003531115.1 Bacteroidota bacterium
AGCTTTGCATAACCCACCTTATGCAGAGTAAAGCATTATGCGAAGTAAATACCCCAATCCCCTTCAAAAAGAGGTTTTTGAGGTCATTTACTTTGCATAATATCTGAACCTATTTCAGTTTGGACAACCACGCAAGTAGTTCATAATCCTTATTCCAATCTGGCAAGTTACTGTCAATCAGGTCGGGATAAGCATTCTCAATAGCATTCCGTTTTGTCTCCATGTCTGCTCTGGCATAAATTTCTGTGGTTTTGACATCGACGTGGCCTAAAAAATCGCGGATGTAAATTATGTTTACACCAGCTTGCAGAAGATGTATGGCTTTCGAATGGCGAATGATATGTGGTTTCACCTTCATAGGCACGATCGGAGATGATTTCCGGGCTGCCTCGGCATATTTTGCAAGAATGTAAGCGATGCCTTCTTTGGTCAGTTTATGCTGTTGATTATTGAAAAACAAAGGGTTCTGGTTTTTCCATGGCTTGTCCAGGTTATTTTCCATCAGGTAAGCGTGAAGCAATGAAACCGCGTTTTTCGTGATAGGTACCCTTCTGGTTTTATTGCCTTTTCCATGCAGGACAATCACCGCTGGCGCATCCAGAATGACATCCCCGACTTGGATATCAATCAATTCCTGTACCCGGGCTCCAGTATCATAGAGGACACTCATCAGAGTCAGATCACGCCGACCTTTGACCATATGTTTATCTGGCTGTTCCAGAAGGAGTTTTACCGCTTCGGGAGTCAGGTACTCCACAGTCGTTTTCCTGGCCTTTTTGATGGGAATGGACATGACTTTTTGGAAATGATAAAGCTCAGCGGGTTCCTCAGCTTGTAAGTAACGAAAAAAAGAATGGATGGCAGCCAGCCGCTGATTTCGGGTAGAAATACTGCATCTTCTTTCGATTTCAAGCCATTGGAGAAATCCTACGATCCATTCGCTGGAAAGCAGACTTATCGTTATCCGTTCAGCTGGAATGTTATGGGTTTCCTGGCAGTAGGTAATCAACAATTTGAAGGTGTCCCGGTAAGAATACACCGTATTTTTGCTGACATTTTTCTGGGATGGAAGGTAGACGGAAAGGAATTCCGTCAGGTGCTTGGCGAAATCAGTTGGTTTCATCGGCATGACCTTCCAGTTCGGGAATGATTTCCGGATAGTAGGTTTCCAACTTCAATGTAATCTCCGGGAAAACATCCGCAGTCAGTCGGAGATAATAGGCGGTCTCTTCAAAAGAATCATGCCCCAGGTAGGTTTTTAAGACCGGGAGATAAGCCGCTAAATCCTTTTCCTGCTCCACCCATTTTTTCAGGCAGTGGACCGCATAGGTATGGCGAAAATCATGGACGCGTGGGCCGTGACCTCTTCCATGATGGGAAATACCGGCCTGCCACAGAAACTTGCGGAAGTTTTTATACACATTCCCGATTGTTATCGGTTTACCACCCAGGGCTGGAAAGAAATAGTCGTCGGGTATTGGAAAAGGATGGGCCTTTTTTGAATACTGGCGGCATCTTTCTGCCAACGCATCGGAAATCGGTACCAACCGGCTGTTATCTTTCTTGGAATGTAGGATGCTCAGAATGCCGTTTTCCAGATCAACATCTCCAACTTTCAGCAACCTGGCTTCAGACACCCGAAGTCCGCATGTATAAATCATGCGGAAGAAAACCGGCATGATCCGATGTCGACTGGGAAATTCACTGCAATAACAGCATTGATCGGTTTGGACAAAGAACCTGGATAATTCGCCCTGCGTGTAAATATAGGGTACATACGGTTTTTCCGAGGGGAAATATCCTTTGGGGAGAAGGTAGGCCGCTACGCCGATGGAATCCAGGTATTTGGCGAACTGACGGAGGATGGAGGCGCGAGCGCATTGGTTGGCCTGAGCCTCATAAGATTTTTTGCGGCACCAGTTCAACACCATTTCTTTGGTAAGGGAAGTTGCCAGAGGATAGTTTTCTACCAAGAATCGGTCAAATCGCTGAAGATGGGCCGCCTCCGTTTCGTATTTATATCCGATCGCCTGTTTTAGATCGACATGGCTGCTCATGTAATCCTTCAAGGAGCTTTCATAAACGATTTTACCCATGGCCGACGACCTCCTCAAAATCGAGTGTGCATTCCTTCAATTTCTGGAGGTCAACTTTCAGATAAACCGCCGTTGAGTCAGTATCGACATGACCCAGGATGTCTGAAATAACGCAAAGGGGGGTATTGTTTTCAAGCAGCACACTGGCCAGGGTATGTCGTAAGGAATGCATCCCGCGTCGTTTTTTGAGCGTCGGTAGGTGGGCCCGTTCCATATACCCTTTGATCAGTTGGTGTAAATGGTCAGCTTCTGAAAATGGGCCAAACGGGGCGACATGTTTTACAAATAGATAGGGAATGTCTATGTTAGGCCGTCCATATTTCAGGTAATCAATCACCGCCCAACCTACTTCTGCCGTCAGCGGCAGGGACAAGGGTTCTTTGGTCTTGGATTGGGTGAAAACCAGCTTTTTCTCTCCCCAATGGAAATGATCAAGTCTCAAATGCTTAATATCTGCGCACCGCAGACCCAAGCAACAGACTAACAAGAGGATGGCATAATCTCTTTTCCCTTTTGGGCTTCCCCGGTCGATGGCCTCCAGCAGCTTTTTCAGTTCATCTTTTGTCCAAACCGAAGGGATGCGGGTCTGTTTCCTGGCCTGCACCATCGGTGTCTGGGTTGAAAAATCCGTCTGGATTTCCCCGCTTTCGAAAAGGAACTTTAAAAAGGCTCGTAGGGAGCAGATATTTTGTTCCACGGTTTTGTACGTATAGCCCGCCAAGGTTTTGATGTAGTCATTAATCACCTGGAGATGGATGTCTGCGCAGCTAGTGATCCTTTGAGAATCCAGGTAGTCCATAAATCGGGCAGACTGTTTTACATAGTGGTCAATGGTGACGGGTGAATATCCTTTTTCTGAACAGCTTTTTTTGAATTGATGGCTGACCTCGACAAAATGCGGTTTGGTCAAGATTTCCTTGTGTTTATAGTACCGCCGCAGAACGGTGTGATAAAGCTGAAAATCCCCAATCATCCTGATAATGCGGAGTTCTTGTGTCTCTGCCTGCGAAAGGGTACGCTCTAAATCTTTTTCGAGAATGTGAAAATGTTTTTCGACAAAATCCAATCCCAGTTGTTCGGAAAAATGGATTTCGCCTCGCTCCTGTGTGAATTGGAGCAACATCTGCCATCGCCTTCGATAAAATTTCATCGAACCTTCAGTGTAACCAAGCCGCAGCATTTCCTGCTCTAATTCGTTGAGTAGCTCTACTAGGGGTTTCTTTTGCATCATACGCCTCCGAAATGAAATTTTGAGCTGTCAAGCTCTGGTTGGTTATATCATTTCGGAGATTATGCGAAGTAAATCCCCAAAAAAGGCGAATTTGGGCGTGTTTTCGTCAGTTACTTCGCATAATAACTTTCTTTGCATAAAGTGGCTTATGCAAATTCGTGCATAAACCCCC
>DQHT01000097.1:0-28655 GCA_003531115.1 Bacteroidota bacterium
CACCCTTGCGTCCAGTACTCGTGCGTCAGCCACGGTGGTTTAGATGCCCCCGAGCATTTCCTTCGCCCGTTTGTGGGCGGGGTTTACCTTTAGGCAGGCCTCATAATTCCGTTTGGCTTCTGTAATATTTCCAATAGCCTGGTANNGAGAGACCGCGCATGTAATACGCATCGGCGTACGTTTCATCGGCGATGATGGCTTTATTAAAATATTCAATGGCGGGCTCGAATTTTTCGACCATAAAATTGATCCATCCTACATTATAATAAGCCGGAGCATAATCAGGGTTGATGGTAATAATGCGGTCGTAATCTTCAATGGCCTGCTTATAATAACCCAGATCCTGAAAAAGTTTTCCCCGGGCATACAAAGCCTCGGTGCTGTTATCCTTTAGTCGAACTGCATTGTTGAGGTAATCGATACCCAGTTTGTTTTCCTGCGCGCCTAACAGTATCCCAAGTTGCATATAGGCGTCGTAATAGTCGTTATTGAGGGCTACAGCTTTTTGAAAATTAGCGATGGAAGAGGCCGTATCGCTCAATTCCTTTTTGATCATCCCAAAAAGAAAATAGGATTCGGGCAATTCACCCACGGCTTCACTCAGTTTCTCCAGGGTTTTATTGGCGTTTTCAAAATCTTTCAGGTCGTAATGCATACGGGCTAAACGCAGATAGGCTTCTTTATAATCTGATTTTAGCTCAATAGCCCGCTTAATGGCCGTTTGGGCATCAGAGATCTCATTCAGCTCGTAGGCAATATTTCCATACAACAAATAATAGCTCGCATCATTGTCTTTAAGCCGCACGGCCTCTTTGATGTCTACAAACGCAAGGGTATCTTCCCCTTCCTGAAACAACTTTTCAGCGCGTTGGTAATACAAAGCGGGATCTTCCGGCTTTTCAGCGATCTGTTTGCTGAGTTCACTGACATATTCAGGATACACCTTTTCAGTTGTCGGATCAGGGTCGTTTTGCCCGACAGGACCGCTACTACAGGCCTGAAAAACTAAAAATGCAATAAGTAGAAAGCAAAAGCTGATATTTCTCATAGAATGCTGCCTGCGAATTTCACTAATTTTGTAGACAATTAGGGAACGAAGTCGCAGTACTTTTCGTTGCCTTTAAGAGAAGATTATGCCAACATACCAAAAACAAGGGGAGATACCCCATAAACGTCATACCGTTTTTCGCAAACCAAACGGAGAGCTGTTTGCCGAAGAACTGGTTTCTACAGAAGGGTTTTCAAGCATCTATTCGCTGATCTACCACGCCTACCCGCCCACCATGGTCAAAGCTATTGCCGAACCCTTTTCGGTTGAACCCAAAATTGCCCTGGCTAAAAACATGCGCCACCGCAGCTACCTCACCTTTGGTAGTTTTGAAAGCGACTATATCAAAAGCCGGAAAATATTGTTGATGAACAGTGATGTCCAGCTTGGAACACAAGCTCCTTCGGCCAACATGAGCTACTTCTTTAAAAACGGAGATGCGGATGAGATCCTGTTTGTTCATGAAGGAAATGGCACCCTGCATTCTATTTACGGCGAACTGAAATTCGGCTACGGCGATTATATTGTGATCCCGCGTGGAACCATCTATAAAATGGAATTCGAAACGGAGCAGAACAGGCATTTTGTGATCGAAGCACCCACTCCGGTGACCACGCCAAAACGCTACAGGAACGAACACGGACAACTTCTCGAGCACTCTCCATTCTGCGAACGCGATATCCGCACCCCGCAAAACCTGAAAATGCACGACGAAAAAGGCGATTTTGTGGTCATGATAAAAAAACAGGGAATGATCTATCCATATACCTATGCCACACATCCCTTTGATGCCGTGGGTTGGGATGGATTTGTCTATCCTTATATCTTCAATATTCAGGACTTCGAACCCATAACCGGACGGGTTCATCAACCACCACCTGTGCATCAAACCTTTGAAGGTCGTAACTTTGTGGTCTGTTCTTTTTGTCCGCGCTTGTACGACTACCACCCGGAGTCTATTCCCGCACCGTATCACCACAGCAATGTCGACTCGGATGAGATCCTCTATTATGTAGACGGCGACTTCATGAGCCGCAAGCATGTGGAGCGGGGTATGATTACTTTGCACCCGAAAGGCATTCCCCATGGTCCACACCCCGGCACCGTGGAAAAAAGCATCGGAGCCAAAGAAACCCTGGAACTGGCTGTGATGATCGATCCTTTTTATCCCTTGATGATCACGGAGGAAGCGGTTAAGATGGAACAGGAAGGATATTGGAAGAGTTGGATCGAGTGATTTATGATTTATGATTTATNNCAAGAATGAACGATACATTAACAAGCCACGAAAAGGAAACGAAAAAAGATTTTCTTCCGCTAAACGGCACCGATTACGTAGAATTTTATGTGGGTAACGCCAAACAGGCTGCTCATTATTATAAAACAGCATTTGGCTTTCAGAGTTGTGCTTATGCAGGACCGGAAACGGGGATGAAAGACCGGGTTTCCTATGTGTTGCAGCAGAATAAACTACGTTTTGTGCTCACAACGCCCCTTCAGCCTGAAGGAGAAATTGCCGACCATATTTACAAACATGGTGATGGTGTTCGGGTTTTGGCTTTATGGGTGGATGATGCAAAAAGCGCCTGGGAAGAAACCACGAAACGCGGGGCGAAATCCTTTATGGAACCCCGGGTTGAAAAGGATGCCCATGGAGAAGTGGTACGTTCAGGTATCCATACTAANNATCCATATTTTTGTGGAACGCAAAAACTATAACGGAGTCTTTCTACCCGGATTTGAAGCCTGGAAATCGGAGTACAACCCGAGCGAAACAGGTCTGCTTTATGTCGACCATTGTGTGGGCAATGTGGGTTGGAACGAAATGAATACCTGGGTGGAGTTTTACCAGGAGGCTATGGGATTCAAAAACATCCTCTCTTTCGATGATAAAGATATCTCCACGGAATATTCGGCGCTTATGAGTAAAGTGATGAGCAACGGCAACGGTTATGTTAAGTTCCCGATCAACGAACCCGCAGAAGGAAAGAAAAAATCACAGGTAGAAGAGTACCTCGACTTTTACAAAGGACAAGGCGTACAGCACGTGGCGATCGCCACCAAAGATATTTTGGATACGGTTTCGAAACTGCGCTCCCGTGGCGTTGAATTTCTTACCATCCCGCCTTCCTACTATCAGGATGTGCTGGATCGGGTGGGCCATATCGACGAAGATATCCATGAATTGGCCAAACTCGGCATTCTGATAGACCGTGATGATGAAGGCTATTTATTGCAAATTTTTACCAAACCTGTAGAAGACCGTCCGACTTTGTTTTATGAAATTATCCAACGCAAAGGAGCAAAATCCTTTGGCAAAGGCAATTTCAAAGCCCTGTTTGAAGCCCTGGAACGCGAACAGGACCGTCGCGGTAATCTGTAACTATGACAGACAATAAACCGAAGTCGAAAGAAGAACTAACCCTCCTCGAAGGCCCGCGACCGCGGATAAAGGAACTCTTTCTTGCATGGAAAGTTTTTGTGGAATTTGTACGTGGGTTTCGTGTTCTGCATTTTGTGGGCCCCTGCATCACTGTTTTCGGATCGGCCCGATTTAAAGAGGATCATCCGCATTACCAGTTGGGTATGCAGGTAGGTGCAGGTCTGGCCCGACTTGGTTTTACTGTAATGACGGGCGGCGGACCGGGTGCTATGGAAGCGGCCAACCGGGGTGCCTTTGAGGCAGGAGGAGTATCGATCGGCTGCAATATCGAATTGCCTCATGAACAATACCCCAACCGCTACCTCAATCGCTGGGTAAACATTCGCTACTTTTTTGTTCGCAAGGTTCTGTTGATCAAATATTCGTATGGATTGGTGGTTCTCCCGGGTGGTTTTGGAACCCTGGATGAATTCGCTGAGGTGGTTACACTTATCCAGACAAAAAAGATCATCAACTACCCCATGGTGTTAATGGGGCACCAATACTGGGAAAAGTTTCTCGTGTTTGTAGATGAAATGATCGCCGAAAAGACCATCGATCCGGAAGACAAGGATATCTTTTTTATTACGGATGATGTGGAAGAAGCCATGGCCTACCTGAAGCTTCATGCCATAGACCGTTTTGGCCTTAAACATGCCCAGCCCAGAAGAAGAAGGGTCTTTGGGGAGTGAGGTTTTAGTTGTTAACACAATCTAGTATAGGATACCGGGATTAATCGTGACCACACTATTACGTTGGTTCCGGGTTTCGGGTTCTGGGTTCTGGGAGTCACTTCGAGCTCGTCGAGAAGCGACTGGAACGAGAACTTCAGGTCTTATCAGCTCTCGACTCGCCATTTAGCGAATTCTTGCATCTCATGAATCGTCACGCGGCTCGAGCTGACTGTCGCTCTAACCTAAAACCCAGAACCTACAACCTATTTCCTCTCAATCACCTTAAACGACCAGCCATTCCCAATCGTATTTTTAACCTTCTCCGGAAAAAGCGCTTTGATCAAAAAATAACTTGCCACTCCGGTTCCCACGCTAATAAGAATAGCCGGGCCGGTACCAATGGCTGCCGGGGCAATGACGCCATAGTATAAGGCGAGGTTTCCTCCGGCAAGGCCCAATTCGAGCAGGGATTTGCTGATACTGCGTGCATTGCTATAGCCACGAAACCCAAGAATATCAACCACGGCAATTTGAAATTTTTCAGGATGACGTAGTTTTAGGCTTTCCATAAATATGGTGTCGGCAGTGATCGCGGTGATCCGCCCTTTAAATTCCTGAAACTGACCCGAATAACCCCGGTATTGAAACTTGACCACCGCACCGGTTCCGAGGAGGGTCAGTTCGGATTTTCCTTCCTGGGAGGCGAGTAAAAATTGCTGCGCCTCACTCCTGATTTGAAGGGCGAGAAAGAGCAATACTAAAAATACGGTTCTACTTAAAGACGTTGGCTGTAACACGTGTACGAATATCGTAGCTGATCTTTACCGGCTGCGTGGTGAGTTTGTCGGTTGTCACTTTGATGGTCATTTTGGCTCCATCGGTTTTCAGATAGGCTTCCAACCCATCCGGAGTAACATCAAGATCCAAAACTTGCCCAACCGTATCCGCTACATCGTATTTCCAGGCTATGGTTTTTTCCCCAACCCCTTCCATATCAAAAATAACTTCGATGTCCTTCACAAAAGTAAAGTCCTGGCCTACCGGTTCCAGAATAGTTAATTTGATATAGTCCAGGGTGATCTTTTTAACCAGATCTGCATTCGTATTGTTGCTTTCAAACGTCTCAGTGGAATTATAATCCATCGGAACGGAAGGCAAAGTAAAAGGGGTATTGATAGGAAGATTAGGTGGGACGGTGAACTCGTTTTGAATATTGAAGCCAAAAGTGAAGAGGTCTTCCACCTTTTCACAGCTTGGAAGTATCGAAGTAGCCGAAATAGCGGCGAGTAATAGCAGGGTTTTTAGTTGTTTCATCGTAGTAGGGTTAGTGTTCCTTTTTGTGTATGGGTAGATTCATCCCAACCGGTATAAACAACATACCAAATAAATACATTGTCGGCTGGTTGCTCTTGACGAAAATAACCATCCCATTGGAAATTTTTGTCAGTTGTGTCGAGAACTTTTTCGCCCCAGCGGTTAAAAACCAATAAACGGTAGTCTTTTACGAACACATCCGAGATTCCCCAAACATCATTTAAAAAATCTCCATTTCGGGTAAATCCGGTAGGTACGTGCAGTAAAGGTGCCTGAACCAGATAAATTTCGTTTGATTCACTTACGGCTGAATTTCCATTCAATTCGGTAGCACGAATTTTATACCAATACCCACCCCAGTCGTAATCCCAGGCGGTATCGATGGTTTTAACAAACTGCGCATTTCCGTTTTGTAATAAGGTATCAGAATAGCGGTCATCATGGCGCCACAAATCATACTGCTGAACCCCAAATTCCCATTTCTGGTAAGGATTCCAAAAGAGGTTATGCTGAAAAGGAATGGATTCACCCTGCAACAAAATGCTGCAACCCGGATTGCTTTTAGCACTGTTGTTCCCGCACTTGTCCTTTACCGCCAGTGCATAACAATAGGAGTATTCCTGCACTTTGACCCGGGTATCCAGGTAAAAAGTATCGGATTTATTTTCAAAAAACTTGACAAACTCGAAGGTCGATTTGGGGTCATTAAACCTTTTATATAAAGTATATCCCTGAAAATCAGGTTCATTCGATTGGAACCAGGTTGTATACGTATTTTTGTTATCAACAACGGTGGTCACCACGATCTCAGTGCCTTCGATGGGTTTATTGTGTTGATCGATGGAACAGATGGTGTAGGACTCCAAACCGGCAACACCACAAACATTTACTCCTACCATCTTATAACAATAGTCGTTCTGAGAATGCTTGGGCGCATTCCCGTCAAAATACTCCTGACCGCTGCCTGAATACATGGTATCCACGGGCTGAAACGGACCACCATTGGTGCTTTTGTATAAAATATAATAGGCGAGATAGCCGCTGGTATCGCTCAATGACCAGGTAAGTTTTAAACGATCTTCTCCAACAAAAGTCATACATATTACCTCTGGTGGCACCGGAACAGGCGGGGGAAGAACAACGATCGTTATGGTGGCTGAATCCTCTTTGGCGGCAGGGCATCCTTCGTCTTGTAAGGAAACCCGGATTTTTATTTCCTGCCCGACATGGTCGCAGTTGCTGATCCAATTAAAGGTTGTTCCCACCTTGCTCATTCCTTTGATCGTGCTGGCACCGGCTTTTATCAGTGGTTTAGGAAAATCGACCCCATTGAGTGCTTTGCCCTCGAAGTTCATTATGAGCGTATCCTGGTCGTCTGCATCGCTGCCGAAAAAAGTAAAATTCAAGGTGTCCAGCGCCATAATGGTGAACAGGGTATCGCGCACATTCGGAGCGGCATTCAGGTTTTCAAAATCAAGTTTGAACAGGGCATTGTTGCAATTGCTGCTGTTGTTCGTTCGCGAATAGGCTCCGGGGGTAGTCGGGAAATCAGGGGTGGAATTGCCTCCGCAACCTCCACAAACACTCTGGTAAACGATTCCGCGGGGGTCAAAACGGCTGGTACCTCCGTCAACATGCTCATGAAGTTCATCATTATCTGTAACGCTGTTATAGTAGCCACCCCCGATAAAGGTTCCATACAACAACTTGCTCATGTTTTTCGAAAATACGGCGAGGTAAAAGTCGGAACCATCCGTTGTCGGATCGTGGGCATCGGCCGTAAATTCCATGTTTTTGGTCGTACCGCCATTTCCCAAAGGAGTTGAATTTGTATTTCCTCCCCAGCCGCTCACAAATATGCGTTCACAGGAATCAACCATAAATGCGGAAGGAGAGATCTGGGGTTTCACATTACCGGCTCCATAGGTGGTTGAAATTAAACGGGTTTGCAGGTTGCTGCTTAACTTATAGATAAATTGTCCCCCAGCAGGACTCGAATACACCGTGGTTGGGAACGGACTCAGGGTTCCGGCAGTTTGCCCGGTTAGGTATACTTGTNNTTTGTCCACCTTCACAAAATAACATTGGTCATAGGCATCGGTCCCGATAAAGGTGCCTCCCAGGATCTGGTTCCCGTCATTATTCAGCTTGATCACATAACCATCGCTCCTGCCACCTAAATAATTGCGGTGCAGGGCAGTTGGACTAAAACTCATCGTATTTGAGTTACTTCCGCCACAAACAAAGACATTCCCATCGGCATCGATATCCAAACTGAATGAAGTTTCATAATTTGGGCCGCCAATATAGGCTCCCCAATTCAGCGTGCGCAGGTCGGGACTCAGCTTAAAAATACAACCATCCTGGGTGCCGCCGAAATTGGTATTAAAACTATTTATTGCAGGAAATCCACTTCCGTTTCCTGATTCAGTGCTGGAAGCGATATACACATTGTCGTTTTTATCTACGATCACCTCCCCGCGAAACTCATCTCCAAAATTATAGTGGAGGGGAGAGGTGTTTTTTTCGAATTGGCTGAATGGTCTTCTGCCATTTAATCCATCGCGCCCTGACCCGCCGAGGTAGCTCATACCCAGAATTTGGGTGCCATTTTCGTGGATTTTGATCACAAAAATATCGCTTTCGCCTTTGTTGCTAAGCGAGAATCCCTGACCGTCATTGGGGAAATCGTTACTGAACGTACTGCCCATGATGATCAGGTTATTTTTTGAATCTACCACCATACTATGGGGTTGTTCGTTGCGCGATCCGCCAATATATGTTGCCCAGACCTTTGTTTTTCCATCCGGACTCAGTTTCATGATCGCACAATCGCGTGGAATATCTCCCAATACATCGTCCTCATCGCCTGTACCACCGTGAAAAAAAGTCTGTACCACACCGGGTGTAGTTGGGTAACCTTGTCCGCGCACATCCCCTCCGGCAAATCCATGACCTAAAAAATCATAGGTGGCCGTAAAACCAAAATTGTCGGATGTGGAGCCGGTATAAGTAGAAAAAACGACCACCGGATCGATGATCAATGGCTGGGTAGCCTGGTAGTTGTTGCTGATCTCAAAACGCAGACGATCGCCATTCAGTTTGTAGGCGGCATCTATCGAAGGAATATTTTTGCCCATGAGTTGGTAAACAATCGGGGCTTCTTCAATGATCTCTCCAACCGCGGTTTGTATATGGAGGTTTTTATTTTTTAAAGCCAATGACTCCTGTCCCTGGTAAAACAGAACGATCTGTTCAGGATCGGCCCCCGGATTCACTACAAAATCATACTTGACGGAAGTATTCCCCCGTCCATAAATTTCCATATTTATACCCGGGTACACCTCATACAAAACCACTTTTTCAAAAAGAGAAACCTTACTTGCCCATTTGGAAGGGTCGTTACCAATAAAATAATTGTGGTATTCCGTCCGTTTGTTATTGCCTAGTCCCTGAGCAGAAAGATTTCCTCCTTCAAGTTCGATACGTTGGTTATGAACAATAAGGGTATCGCCTTTTTTTGGCCCATGATGAAAATATTCCGGATTATTGGAATAAAGCCGGGTATAGGTCAGGGCATTGGCTTCTATAGAGAGGTATCCATCCGGAATATCGGCGCGAAAAAGAACCTCTTGCGGCCATTGTCCTTTGTTCTCAATAA
Source organism: Bacteroidota bacterium (assembly GCA_003531115.1). Classification (GTDB taxonomy): domain Bacteria; phylum Bacteroidota; class Bacteroidia; order UBA8524; family UBA8524; genus UBA8524. Next base: position 9,120 of record DQHT01000097.1, read on the forward strand.
AGAGGATTTGTGCGGAAAGCCCTTCTGTTAAAAGGGACAGACTGATCATAAAAATACCTGAAAGTAATTTTAAGTAGCGACGCATCTTGAATAAGAGTAGGAATGTACCTCAAAAGTTGCTCCACTCGCGTAAATTTGCAGCAATTCGTAGAAATTTGACAAAAAATCAACTCAGGATCATTTTTATCGGCACACCGGATTTTGCCGTGGCATCTTTGGAGGCCATACTGCGGGCGGAATACCAGGTAGTTGCTGTAATAACCGCCCCCGACAAGCCGGCAGGGAGAGGGCTAAAACTTCAGGAATCGGCAGTTAAAACCTTTGCTCTGGCCCATTCCATTCCGATACTGCAGCCTGTCAATTTGAAAGCTCCGGAATTTATCGATGAGTTGAAATCTTACCAGGCTGATATCCAGGTGGTTATTGCCTTCAGAATGTTGCCCGAAGTAGTGTGGAACATGCCCCCGCTGGGAACCTTTAACCTCCATGCCTCACTGCTTCCCGCATACCGGGGTGCTGCTCCAATCAACCGGGCGATCATGAACGGTGAAAAAGAAACCGGGGTTAGTACCTTCTTTTTGCAACATGAAATTGATACAGGTCCTATTGTATTCAGTGAAAGAACAGCCATAGAAGAACATGAAACAGCCGGAGAGCTTCACGACCGTTTGATGCTGCTCGGGGCTTCCCTGGTTATCAAAACGCTTGACGCCGTGATAAGCGGAACATGCCCGCAAAACCCCCAGGTAATTAGTGGTCCCTTGCCAACTGCGCCCAAACTGTTTAAAGAAGATTGCCGCTTAGACCCTGAATGGTCCATCCATAAAATTTATAACCATATACGTGGATTGAGTCCTTACCCGGGAGCCTTTACTTTTTTTAAAGAAAAGCAGCTGAAAATATTTGCTGCTGAAAAGCATCCGTCATTAGCGGGTAAAAATGCAGGTGAATGGGTCATTGAAAACAATAAAGACCTGTACTGGCAGTGCAGTGATGGAAGTGTGCGCATTACCGACCTGCAACTGGAAGGGAAAAGACGCATGAAAACCGAAGAGCTGCTACGCGGAATGCACCTGTAAAAACGTATCGAAGAAATGCGCTAATTTTGTTGGATGAAGCGATTACTCAGCGCCCTCCTTTGCCTGTTCCCACTTGTTATGCTGGCTGGAAACGGCGACACCCTTCAGGTTCGGAGTCACGACCGGGTTCATATGAACTGGTATGGGAATTTTGACAAAAAGATATTTTTTCCAACTGCCGGAAAGAGTTTTCAAAGGGTAAAAATGCATTATACCCTGGGTTGTCCGGATCAGGGCTGTTCGGATTGGGATTATACCGTACAGGCCATTTTGCGGCATTATTCAGAAGAATTGGATACAACCTTCGATCTTGAGTTGGGCCGTTTGATCACGCCTTATGCTGCCGACAAAACAAAAACCTGGACCTTCACCTATACCTACGATATCACCGAGTTTGCTTTGTTATTGAAAGACTCGGTTACGATCCGCAGCCATTTTTCAGGTTATCAGGACGGTTTTACCTGCACCATCGACTTTGAGTTTATCGAAGGAGAGCCGGCGCTGAATTGCACGGACATCATTCCACTTTGGTCGGGAGGTTTTCCATATGGAAATCAAAAAGGCATAGAAGAATATCTGGCTGCCAAAAAAGTTGACCTGAACAAACAGAGCAATACCCGAGTGAAAATGCGGGTAACACAAACCGGACATGGTTTCGGAGGCAACGAAAACTGCGCCGAGTTCTGTGCCAAGGAACATTACGTGAAGGTAAATGGGGTTCAGCGGTATAAAACCCTGGTATGGAAAGACAATTGTGGGAGTAATGCGATTTATCCCCAACCCGGCACCTGGCTGTATGACCGGGCCAACTGGTGTCCGGGAGAAGCAGTGAATCCATACGATTATTGGCTGGAGAGTTTTATGGTAGATGGAGAAAACACCATTGACCTGGATATGCAGCCATTTACCAATATCAACAACAGCAGCAATTCCTATATTATTAATGCGTATCTCTTTGTTTATGAGGAAAATACAAGCGCTACTGCAGATGTAGCCCTCGAAGAAATTATCGCTCCGAACCGGAAAAATAATTTTGTACGTTTTAATCCGACCTGTGGTTTGCCAAAGGTTCGGGTAAAAAACACCTCCATGAAAAAAACGGAAAGTATCACCTTTAAATATGGAGTTAAAGGCGGCAATCTGAACACATGGACCTGGACCGGAGAAATTATGCCTTATGAAAGCAAAGAGATCGAACTGGCCTTTTTCGACTGGTCGGGTGCCAGTGTGGGTGAGTTTGTGGTGAGTATGGAAGCTGTAAATGGCAGTCCTGATGCCAATGCCTTCAACAATAGCCTGGAATCGGGCTTCGAACTAACACCCCAATATCCGGGTGACATTCAGATCTGGTTTAAGGCCAATACCAAAGGCAATGAAACCACCCTTTCTGTTCATGAACTTGATGGAAGAGTGATCTGGTCGCGCTCCAATTTCAGTAGTAACCAGAGCACGAAGGATACAGTTCGGTTGGTAGATGGATGTTATTATTTTAAGATCACGGATTCCGAACGAAACGGTATTTCATTCTGGGCTATTCCGGACGGTACCGGCACTTTGTCATTGCGTCAAATGAGCGGACAGATCATCCGGGTCATTCCCGGCGATTTCGGGACGGAGTTCGTGCAATATTTTACCGTTGGACATCCACTTGGTACCGAAGAAGCCCGGGCTATTCCGGAACTATTGCTTTATCCGAATCCTACACAGGGAACAGTCACGCTCGAAATTACCGCGCAAGGTTCAGGTTCTATCCGATTGATGGACATGCAGGGCAGGATCATCGAAACACGGGCCATTTTGGAAACCGGACTCGTGCAAAGCGAGTGGGATCTAAGCGGTTTTATTCCCGGAATTTATTTGATGGAATACCAGGGACCGGATAGAAGGGTAGTACAGAAGGTGGTTGTAGAGTAGGGAAGTAAGGAAGACGTAGGTAGGGAAGAGGTTGTTCCGCGGCGAAGAGACGCCGATTTATTGCGTCTCTTTGTTCGTTTAGCTAATGTCAGGTTCGCGCTATTTGAGTAAAATTAGGATCAGATGCTTTGCGGAAATTTTTCAGATAGCCATACGAGGAGAAAAAGGGAAAAAATAAACAAGGAGGTAAGTGTATAGGGTTTTCTTGTGTTGAAAGATTCGAGCGTGATTGCCCGATAAAGAATAATACCTAAAAGGAATAAAAGTGGGAGGGATATATAAAAGTAAAAAAATGAAAACAGAAGTATTCCATCTATTAACTCAACCCAATCGTTATCATACCACCTTGTCCATATTTTGGGTTGAAGCCCTCTGGATTCAATAAAATTTTTCCAATCAACCTGGTTAGAAAAGGTATCAATTTTATAGGTCTGTTCATTGACAACAAAATACAATTTAGGGTTTGTCAAATAACCGCCGAAATTGGGCTGTCCAATAATATAGCCGCTATAAAAATACCATTTGCCAATATTTTCTAACTCATCACCGTTTTTTAAACGAAGGGTTTTGTTGCTGAAATCATAGATTTCATTTCCTCCCGGGGTAGTTGCACTCCAATCTGTCAACCCCACTATTGAATAGGAATATGACGCTACCAGAAGAAAAAGGAATGTCAGATTAAATTTCAAGTTATTCATTGAATGAACCTAATCCGAATAGCTTTTATGCTTCCAATTGATTTGTCGAAGGTCTTCACCACTAAAAAAGCATTTCAACTCTTACAGGTTTAAAGGATGTTAGTTCAATGTTAGTTTCCCTTTTTTAATGGTGAAACTATAAAGCAAGATTGTGTCTACCTCTTTTCCGTTCAATTTNNTGCCCAATGAACGGAACACGTCTTCAATTTGTTTATCCAGTTCTTCGCTTTTTGTTTTATTATCCATCTTACACTGAACAAGCTCTCCCTTGCAATTAATAAACAGCCCCATCATGCCTTTGTCCTTGTATTTCGGATTGTCGTTTAAAAAGGGAATTTCATTCAGGCGTTTTTGTATCTCTTCTTTTGAAACCACGCAGGTCGCTTCTTTCTGACCTTTTAGGCTGGGAATCAGCGCGTACACTTCATTGCTGTCGCAAATACCTTCGATATGCTCAGTCATTTCTACCTTGGCAACGAATTGCGCCGATGCAGCGAGGGAATACGTAGCTGTTAACAGGATAAAAAGAATCTTTTTCATGAATATGGCTTTTTTTTTAGTATGATTTCCGAAATGAAAAGGCAGGTATTTTTCTTGGGACTGAAGGGTTTGGGTTAGTAAGAGCACCAAATATATTCAGGGACAAATGCTGAGTTCTTGTCACCTGTTTCCTTTAGTAGCGCCAGAATAGTCTCCTCATTGGTCGCGTTACGTAAGAATTTTCCTTCCCAATAGTCTGTTATCTCCGTGTCGCTGTATTTAAAAATGACAATGGATTCATGTTGCCCGATTGTTCCTGTATAGTAGGCCATTAGAGCAATGTCCTCATACATGCCAAAATAAACCAATTGGCTGGTAGGCTGGTATTCGGTCGTGTTTTCGTTAAAATTGATTGGTGTAAAGCCTGCGCAACCTGAATACCATTCTTCACCCGGATCAGCCATCGAAAAATTGGTTTCCCTGTTTTGAAGGAAGGAAAGGAACAGGTTTGGGATTTCCGAAACGGTCTTTTTTTCTATCAGTTTTACTTTTTCCAATTGAACAATGAGCTCATTTAGATCGACCGGCTCTGGGGGAGCTTCGTCGTGCCCTTGATAAAGTTGGTCGATAAATGCCATATTTTGTCCATCAATTCCTGTTTCGGCAGTAACGGATGGGTCATCCTGTTGGGTTGTTACCTTCTCGCAGGAATAAAAAAGAGCCATAAAAATGGCAAATACGAAGTTCATTCGTGCTGTCATATTCAGGTCATTACGATTTATACCAATTCTGACGAATTCTAAATCTAAGATACGGGTTTTATCCGTTTATTAAATTGCAGATTCATTTGCTTGTAGGTTCATCCAATTCGGGTTAACCTACAGGCAAGCGAAACCTATTTCTATTCCAGTCTCTCAGCAAATGCAATTATGTGCCCGTCGGGATTAGACAGAACCGACCCAATCTTCCTGGACTTTGTCATTATTGCTTCTGAAACCGACTATTTCCCTTTTCCGCCTTTACCACCATTCCCGCCTTTNNCCTTTCCCGTCGTTTCCACCTTTGTCGTTGTTACCGCCTTTATCGATGTTACCTCCCTTTCCGTCGTTTCCACCTTTATCGTTGTTTCCGCCTTTACCGTCGTTTCCGCCTTTACCATCGTTACCACCTTTTCCATCATTACCATCTTTACCGGGTTTACCATTAGGACCACCTTTTCCATCGTGACCATCTTTTCCGGGATTGGCTTTTGGTCCTCCTTTTCTTCCATATCCTTTAGGCAAGCCCGGGTGACCTGGATAGAACCCTGGTCCGGCATGTTTTCTACTCCGCAATAAGAACAACCCCGATCTTTGGAAATCATTGTCCATAATGGTGATCCAATTACGGTGTTGATGTTTGGCCTGGCCAAGGTGGAGTCCGTTATCATGATGATGGAATTCACAACGTTCCCCATAATGCACTTCCCTGATCACACCAGTACCAATATGGAGGGCAACGAGTCCCTGTTCTACTTCAACCACGGTACCGACTGTGGTTACTGCCATAAAAAATTCGGTTCCTTTTACGACCACATCTTCTCCTGTTTCGGTTTCCACAGTAAAGGGAGTTTCACCGTCGTTGACGCTGAAAAAGGCTTCTCCTTCAAGTTTTACGGTACGCGGGTTAAATTTTTTATCATAGCTGATCTTACTATTGTGATTCAGGTAAACCACCGAACTATCTGGCAATACAACCTGTTCAAAATTAGAGGTGGTTTCTACGCTTTCAGAGCCGCAGGCAGTAAAGGCCATCACAATGGCCAATAGGAAAATGATTTGTAAATGTTTCATGGTTAGTTGAATTAAGACCCTCTTTGGGCAGGAATTAGTTCTTCTAAGGTAATACTTTTTAGATTTTTAGTACTTTTTTTATTCCTGTACCTGAAACGGAAGAACATGTTATCCTGGTTTATTTATTAATTACCAGGCTTTTGTAAGCTTCAATAAACGCGTCCACCTTCCTGATCGTTTCAGTGTCCCTCAAGTTTTTTTGTTCATCGAATTTCCCCTTAACTCCCTGAATGAGCAAAGTAGTATCATCAGTAAACTTTGCCATTAAAGTTTTCATGATCAGTTGCAGCTCTTCATGGCCTTTTTGTCCGCTTGCCGAAGCCGTAATTAGTCCGCAGGGCTTCTCCGAAAACAGGGTTGTCGCCACACACCATTCCAAGGCGTTTTTTAATCCGCTCGGAAGGCTGAAGACATATTCCGGGGTGCAAATGAGTACGCCGTCCGATTTTTCTATCGCTTCCCTGAATGCAACAATGGATGCTGGTGGGTCTCCGGCCGAAAGTTCCGGGTCAAAATGGGGAAGGGTCTTTAAGTCATTAAAGATGGTGACGTTAAATAAGTCTATCGTCAAACTTGCAATTTGTTCCACCAGTTTTAGGTTTGCCGAATCTGAGCTGGCACTTCCAATAATGGCAAAAATATTTTTCTTTCCTGTCATTCGCTTCTTTTTCCTGTTCGGTATCGTTTTATCAGCTCCAAAATAACCAGCATGATCAGGGCACCTGAAAAGGAGATGAAAAAATGCCTGAAGCCGGGGAATTCGAAATTAAAAATACTTTGCAAAAAAGGCACGGTGATCGTCAAAACCAACATGACCAGAGCCGTTAGGGCAATGATAAGCACGGCAAGGTTTTTTTCTTTGAACACCGACAAAAAACTTCTCGTTTTTGAAAGTGAGGAGAGGATAAGAAATACATTTCCGATAATGAGCGCCGAAAAGGCAATGGCCCTTACTTCCCCTGGGCTGTGTCCTTCTCCGATCGATATAAAATAGACGGCCACCACCATGGCCAACAACAGCGTCCCCTCAAATAAGCTGAACAGGATCTTTCGCCAGCCAAAAAATTGTTCACCGGGGTTTCTTGGTTTCTGGCGCATAATCCCCTTTTCCTCCTGTTCCGATTCAAATGCAATGGAGCATACCGGGTCGATAATTAATTCCATAAAAACGATATGCAGAGGCATTAATAAAATGGGAAGCGACGAAAAAAAGGCAGGCAGCAGTACCAAACCAATAATGGGGATATGGATGGCGATGATATACGCCATGGCCTTTTGGAGATTGTCAAAGATCTGTCGGCCTAATCGGATCGCCGAAACAATAGAGGCAAAATTATCATCAAGCAGTACCAGAGAGGATGCCTCCCGGGCCACATCCGTTCCTTTTAATCCCATGGCTATACCTATGTCAGCGGCTTTTAAGGCTGGGGCGTCATTGACTCCGTCGCCTGTCATGGCTACGATTTCCCCATTTGCTTTTAATGCCCGGATGATCAGCAATTTTTGTTCAGGGATGATACGCGCAAAGACCCGGGTGTTCCTGATCTTTTCTTTCAGTTCATCAGCTGTAATGTTTTGAAGGTCAGCGCCTGTCAATACTGTTCCGTCATGGATTAATTCTATTTGTCGGGCAATGCTTTTTGCGGTAGCAGGAAAGTCGCCGGTGATCATGATCACTTTGATCCCTGCTTCATTGCATTCTTTGATCGCCCGGGGAACTTCATGCCGAATGGGGTCTTCAAATCCTACTAAACCGGTAAAGGTAAAAGGAAAGTCTTCCTGATGATCCGGTAACCCAGTGTGTTGCCATACACATGTTGCCGCTGCAATTACCCGGTATCCTTTTTCGGCAAATTGATGAACAAGATCCAAAGAGGCTGTCATATCGGATTCTGACAACCTGCAAAGTTTAAAAACAGCTTCCGGTGCACCTTTGCAGCAGGCGATATGTACTTTTTCATCATTGAGCTGCATAACCCGGGTCATGGCAAATACCTCTTTGCTAAGGGGGTATTCTTTCACTAAACGGGGTGTTTCATCCCGGAAGTCAAATTTTTTATAGGCGCTGTGTATGGCTTTTTCCATCGGGTCGATGGAGTTCGTTTGAGAAGCGTAATACAAGACACGAATAATATCCCCGATCTCTTTTTGATCTCTTAAAAACGCTTCCTTTTTGAAGATCTTTTTCTGGTGGTACAGAACGGCCACTTCCATTTTATTTTGCGTGATCGTTCCGGTTTTATCGGTACATAAAACCGTTGCCGAACCNNAGTTTCGTGTCAGCACTTTTTTTTTCGAAAGTCGCCATGCACCCAGGGCAAGAAAGATTGTCAGCACAACCGGGAATTCTTCAGGCAATAAGGCCATTGCAGCGGCAAGTCCGTTGAGTACAGATTGAAGGAAGTCGCCCCGGGTAAAATAAAAAGCAGCCATAACACCCACACTGACCACCGCTCCACCGAAAAAAAGATTGCGTATCAATCGTTTCATTTCACTTTGTAAGTGGGTGGAGTTTTTTTCGATGGATTGAAGTGAGGTTCCGATTTTTCCGAATTGGGTATCCATACCAGTGCTAAGCACTTTTGCCAGGCCATTACCTTGCACAACCAAGGTTCCACTGAATATTTTGTTTTGGGTGTCCTGAAGTTCCTCTCCACTTGCTTTTATTACCGGAATGGATTCACCTGTTAAAAGCGATTCATCCAGGGTCAGATTCGCACTTTCCAGGACCAGGGCATCGGCCGGAACGCGGTCGCCTTCGTTTAGTACCAGAATATCATCCGGTACGACCTCTCTACCTGCAATCCTCATTTCCATCCCGTCGCGAATAACCAGAGCACGTGGAGAAGAAAGTTGCCGGAGGGCTTCGAGGGATCTTTCTGTTTTACGGTGTTGGTAAAAAGTGATGAAGATGATCACGAAGACCCAACATAACAAGATGATGCCTTCGTTATAGTCGCCCAAAAGCACGTAGAGTGCCCCGCAACTGATCAGTAAAATAAACATAGGCTCCTTCATTACTTCAACTGCAATGCGCCAAATTCCTTTGGGTTTTGCTGAAGGCAATTCATTGTAGCCATGTTCTTTCAGAAGTTCTGCCGCCTTTGCACTCGTTAATCCTTCATTTTTCGTAAACATCGGAACGATTAATCACTCCTCCAAGTTAACCAATCCATGCCATTCGGGAATCACTTTAAAGCATGATTAATATCATTCTTTATACGTATTCGTCTTCCTATTTTTACTCAGGCTAATACTAAAAATATGAACACGGCACATTTGCATTTGCTGCTCAATCATTTACCTATGATCGGAACAGTCATGGGAACCCTTATTCTGATTGCAGGATTCCTGTTAAAAAACAACCCCACGATCAAACAAACTGCTTTAGGGGTTTTAATCTTTTCTGCTCTCACAGCAATTCCGGCAAACTTAACAGGCGAGGGAGCCGAAGAACTGGTCGAGAAGTTACCCGGCATTTCTGAAACAAATATTGAGACCCATGAAGACCTTGGGAAACTTTTCCTGATCGTCATGCTCCTTTTAGGTAGCTTATCGCTCTTAACTTTTTTGGCGAGTTTGTTTAAAACCAAATTTTCATCTGCCTTATACATCCTGGTATTGGTTTTCTCAATTGGAACCAGTGTGTTTGCAAAAACGGTAGGAACAAGCGGCGGAGAGATCCGTCATAGCGAAATCCGCAGCGACGCTCCCGGGCAAAATGGCAATGCTCCGGTGCAGGAAAACAATGGGGAGTCGGACGATGATTAGCAGTTGTGTTTTCTGTCCCTATTTTCTGAAACAGAACTAAGGGCGGGAAATGACCAGTCGTAGCGCACAGGTAAAGGTTGCTTCGCTGCGAAAATGCCCGTATTTTTTATCCCAAGCTCCCGATTCGAGGTCGTCTTTCAGCGCGCTTACCAATCGGTCTTCCACACCCTCCGGCAAAAAGCCCCAGGCGGATTGGGCTAGGCGGACTTCTTTTTCCAGAAAAGCCTCAGGTCGGCCGTAAAAGGCTTCCTGAAATCCATCAATGCAATCTAAAGGGATGGGGATGGGAACAATTTCACAGTTTCCTCCGAGAGCATTTTCGATAAAGTTTATAGTCGGGTAGCGTGCTTTTTCAACGGCGATCAATTCGGGGAAATAGGCTGCATTCCAAAAGTTGTCGAGCTCATTCGGATCAAAAGTCATGATAATGACCTGCCCGCGTGTTACCCGGCGCAGTTCCCGTAAACCTTTGGCAATATCGGGCCAGTGATGAACAGTAACCATGGCCATGGAGGCGTCAAAGGTTTTATCGTCAAAGGGCAGATGATCGGCTTTGGCATTTATGGCCGGGACTTTCGCGTTTTTTCCGCGTTGAGCCCGCATAACCTGAGAAGGTTCAACAGCGATCACATAGCGGTCCGCAGGTTCATAAGAGCCGGCACCTGCACCCACATTTAAAATTGTTTTTGCATCGCCCAATGCCCGTGTCACGTATTCAGCGATCCGGGGGTCAGTTTGCCGGTAACCCGAATATTTTTGTCCGAGTTTATCATAATCAAATGCAGGGTTTTCTATTTTCATTTATTTCTATCTGATAGATTTTCCGGGTTATTCCAATTACAAAACTACATTATATTTACTCCGATGAATGTTAAGAGCAACCACATCCTCAAGGCGATCTGTCTCGTTTCTGCTTTGTTTTCAGCCATTATTTGGGTGTCTTTTTTTATTTCGTTTTTCGGCGAAGAACACAAACTGGATTATTTCCTCCAGAACCCAAATATGGCCACCTATCCCTTGTTTTGTGTGTTTTCGATCATCATTTTGGTCAAGGCAAATTCGAACAGGGGGGTGCTATTGTTTTCTTTATTTCTGTCACTGATATCTCAAAATATAGCGATCACCCATCATCTAAGTGAACACCCATATTTTGAATGGATGTCGACAATAAGTTTTATCCTTACCTCCTTTATTTTTATTAGATCGTTTCAGAATTTTCCACAACCTATATCTCACGCACATATCGATGCGGAATTTCCAAAAAGCAGCATTTTAAAGGGCTATTTAAAGGCTTTTCTGAGCAAGTACATGGGACTTTATTTTGCGCTGGCCATTTGTACGCTCAGTATCCTTTTTACCGGTAATCCGATCATGAAAGCCTGTGCTTTATTTACCGCATTTACTACAGGTTTGCTTTTCCTGTACCTGAATTATAAAATTTCTTCTCCTTCTAACCGGAATAAGATCGTGTGGCTTTTTTGGGGTTTTCTGAGTTATCTTTTGTTGACCGTTCTCTATGTCGTGTTGACGTATACCAGCCCTGAAATACTCCTGGAGGTTTCTATCCTGTTTAAAATATTGAGAGCCTTGCCGATCTTCATTGCCGTTACAATGTGCCTGTTCTTTTTCGACACCTTCGATACGGGAGTGATCATTCGTCGGACCCTCGTAGACGGGGGAATTTTTATCGTTATTGTTTTTTTATACAATACGATAGAGCATTATTTTCTTCACTGGTTAAGCCATAAATTTCATATATCCAATGTGCTGATCTCTTCCGTGCTTTCAGGATTTTTTGTATTGATATTTAGTCCGATCCACCATAAATTTATGCATGTATTGGATGGGAAATTCAGGAGAAAAGAGAAGGAAAATAGCCTTCATTAAAATTCATTTCGTCTGGTCGGCATTTTTCCAATAAAATATAGTGGCCAAATAACCTGCCAGGCTGGTCAGGATCAAAATGGTGTAACTCCAGGAATCGAGCAACATTTTATATTCTCCACCTGAACCACTGTACAATCCGGGAATTGACCAGGGGAAATAGGAACCGTAACCGGTAGCGGCGATTATTTGAGAGAAGACCAATGTTAAAGCCACAAAACCTAAAGGTGCCAGATAACCTTTGCCCCAAATAGCGAAAAAAGCAATAGGCACGCCAATTAAAACGGTGAGGAGGGTCGTAATAAAATAGTCAGAGAGAAGTGGGGATAGGATTCCGGCTTCAGGTGCCGGCAGTTGTAAAAAGAGCCCGATCAGGAGTCCGAGTAATAAATTAGAAACCGACAAAACAAAACACCACAGCACATACACCATAAATTTCGCATTCAGGATTTTTGTCCGTGAAGTAGGAAGTGAGAGCAGGTCCTTCGCCGTGCCTTCCGAATACTCCCGTCCGAAGATCCAGCTGGCCACAAATCCAAAAACCATTACGCCGCCAACACCCACGGCTTGCGTCAATAAACCAATATAGGATTTCCAATTGGCCTCAAAATTCATGGCCTGGGTTTTTGCTGCCAGTCCGCCTGTTTTAGCTAAAGCCTCCGGGTCCTGGATAATGAGGATAAATACGCCACCCATAATTGGCGCTAATCCAAAAGCAATGAATGTTGCCCACAATATGTTGGCGTACCTGTTTTTTAAAAACTCCGCTTGTATAGCATGTAGTTGCTGTTTCATTTAGGCTTTATGTCGAATGGTACGTAAAAAATACATTTCCAGGTCTTCGGTGAATTGATAGACCTGCTTTGGTGGGAGGTTTCTTTCGACCAGCAGTTTGGAAATTTCTTCAGGATTAGAAAGCGCTTCCTTGTTGGTAATCGCTATTTCATCTTCTTCTGTCAGCACTGCTTTGTACCCTGAGGCAGTTAGCTCCTGAACCGCTTTTGCGTTGTTGTTTGTGGCGACAAGAATTTTTTTGATAAGCTGGTCAGTAAGTTCATTGGTGGTGAGTTCTTTTACCAGTTTACCTTCGTGAATAATGCCGATACGGTTGGCTACTTTAGAAATTTCTCCCAGAATATGACTGGAAAGAAAAATCGTTGAACCTTGATTCGCCAGGTCCCTGAGCAGTTCCCTCACTTCTACAATTCCTTCCGGGTCCAAGCCGTTTATCGGCTCATCAAGGATCAATAGTTTTGGTTGGTGCATGAGTGCCTTGGCCAGGCCCAGGCGCTGCTGATTTCCGAGGGATAGAACTTTGGCTTTTTTGTCCTTATAAGGGGTCAACTTTAATTTATGGATGATGGCATCGATCAATGCCGGATTGTTCAGTTGACGAAGTTTATAATAGATCTTTAAGTTTTCAATGACGGAAAGGTTAGGGTAGGCATAGGGCGTTTCTACCAGATAACCGATATCATTCCATTGATCAAATTGGGGTGTAAGTTTTTTTCCAAATAAATGAATGTCGCCCTGGTCGGGTTTGATCATGCCCAGGAGCATCCGGATCAATGTTGTTTTACCTGCACCGTTCAATCCAAGAAAGCCATAAATCTCTCCTTCTTTAACATGGATAGACAGGTTGTCGGAAGCAGGGGTGGTGCCGAAGTGTTTGGTGAGTGAGGTAGTTTTGATTATTTCCATTCAGATGGATAGCAGAAGCTATTTGACTTATTTCCATTCATTATGAAGGATTTGTTCAACCCATGAAATTTTCTTTGCAATTTCCTCTTTTTCATGATCATAAAAAGCTTTTTCTAATTTTTGAAGAAGCTTATCGGATAGGAGCCAGGACTTGAATTCAGCTATATTTTTCGAATTCTTTTCCGTCTGATACTGTAAATAACTCCTGCAATCAGACCTGTCAGTCCGCCCAAATAGCTGAAGTTATGCATAGAGCCTACTGCTATAAAGTTTTCCCTGTCAATCAGATTCTCGGGAAGCCACCAATCTACTCCTGCATCCGCCAAATACAATTTTCCAAAGGCAAGGCCAATCAATCCCGTGGCAAAAGCAACTAGAACCGTGATCAAAATCGCTTTTAAAGTAACGCGAAACATCTGATTGCTGTTTTCATGTACCAGTCCTATAAGCCCGAGAATGAGTCCGATGGGCAGTCCCATCCACCAGGTAGCAAGAAAACCAACCTGAGAAATCTGAATCCGCGGATTTGGAAAAATGGCTTCATTTCCTTCGTCCATCAGTCCGAATTGATAGAATTTGAACTTGGTATAATACTCAGGTGAGATGGTGTAGGTCAGTTGATCGTGCAGGATGCCGTATAATCCGCCGAAGAGGGGGGCGAGGAGGATGATCAGGATTAAGGTTAGTATTTTGTTGATATTCATTTAAATCGTAAAGGAACAGAAATATAACAAAATAGAAGGTACATGCTCTGGTAAATAACTCCTGTCCACCTCTAATTACAATCAGAAAAAAAATAAACTTCTAAGTCTTCGGTTTCAGGGATTTCGGTTGCACAAACCAGTAGCACATCGGATATGTTCGTCTTAAGCTCAACATTTTTCATTGGATATTTACCCAAAAGGGAATCTGGAAAGGCGGTGAATGAACCAATCCCATAGCACCTGGCACACCATTTTTGATTTTTCAAAAATTCTTCAAAATCTTTCTTGTTCATTTTGCATTTAACAACAGAACCATTCCCATCCATACGCACATTAACCCACCACCTGTAACTTTCAAATTCAATCGCTGTTGTTGTTAAAGGAACATCTATGCCGTGGTTATAGCTGATCGCATAGATCGTATTCGTTCGGGTAAATAATCTAAACGCAAAATAGGCGCTTAACATTAACCCTATTATGATCATCAAATAGTGCCGGCTTTTCATTTGAGACTCGTTTTTGAAACTTATTTTCTGAGTGATGTTGTCAGATCGAATTCAGATAGGCTAACAAAAATTGAACAAACCTACTGTTTTAACCTTTATCTATTAAACGGATTCCCAAGCATCCTATTGTCAGCATATTTGTTTATAACAGAATCAACATTATGATTGCCGTACAGGCGCTCAACGCGGTCAGGCATCTTGCCCTCCAGCGACTGAATCCTGCGCTATTTCGTCTATCGGTTTTTAATCAATGCAAATGAAATCCTCCGTTCCAAAATGAATGACCATGCGTATTTCCCCAACCTGAATGGGTATGATATAAAGGTAGGGCAAGAACCAATGCAATTATAGCAAATGAAATAACAACGATTCGAATCCATCTGCGGTCTAAGCTCTTAATAATCAGGGAAGACAATGCTAGGGCAGAAATCAGTATTCCAATCACCTTGAACACAAATCCACCTGTACATATCCAGTAACCAAACATGGGATCCAAACCATTCCAGGAACTTGGTAGGAAATGATCTTGCTTGAGAACCCATTCAATACATTTCGGACCGTTTAATAGATGTTGGTTTTCAAAAAGGCTATGTCCGAGTATGAGAATACAAGCTGCTACCAGGATAATTTTTCTATTCATCATCAAAAGGTTCTTCAGGCAACCTATTGAGATTTTTGACATACCTGCTCAAGTCAAAAGGTTTATTGTATTTGATGACACCAAAGATCTCCACAGCGACACAGCGTCCAATTGCCTTTTTAGCCTCAAGATCGTCGAATCCCATTTCTTTTAATCTTTTTAGTGCCTTATTGGTTTCCGGCGGATCGTTGGACCGAAGTTGATTCGCAATGATCTCGAAAATCGCCTCTCGTGCCAGTTCGGGTGATTCCATTTTTTTCATTAATCGAAGTGTTCATACAAGTTAATAATTTCGTTTGATTTTGAAAAATGGCTCCAACTCAAAATGGCAGACACTGTCTGCCAAATTGGATAAGCCAAATAAAATCGGCGCATATCCAACACATTCCGTCTGCCAAATCCTTTCCCATAACGAAGTTTTAAATCCGTGGAAAGCATTGATAATAATGCACTTCCATACTCAGCGCGTTCCTGTCCGTCCTGCTCAAATTCCACTATGTGTCTGCCAATTTCCCAGTTGGCCTTAACCAAAGCAGTGTTTACAGCCTTAAATGCATGCTGTCTTGCCGTTTCAATGGTTTGACCAATACTGTTCAGCAGGTCAAAGTATTTTGACTGATGGGGTTTCATTTTCTATTCCCAAACTAATTTCGGAATAGAAAGCTCCTGATTTAGGGAAGAAAAGAGATTTGACAGAAACCAAACAGAATTTTTACTGTAACCTGACACGCACCCCATGCGCCTCCTCCAAAGCCACCTTTAAAATCTCCATCTCCTTGATTTGGGGATAGGTTTTTAACAAGCTCATCACCTTTTTATGCAAGGCCCCCGAACCTTTGCCATGGATGATGGTCACCTCTTTTATCCCCTCTCTCAAGGCTCTGGCCAGTTGCTCACCGCACCACGCGATCTGAGCCTCAGATGGAGTGGAGTACGCATGCCTGTTATGCTTCGGCAATTTCTCCCAGTGCAAGTCGATCCTTAGCGCAGCGCCCAACCCCTTCTTCCCCCTTCCGCTCCCCCGCTCCGGCCGCAGGCCCGCTCCCCCGCTCTTCGTTTCCTTTGGCTTACCCGTCTTCTTCAAACTAAGCGGATTCAGCGTGGTTTTTACGAGCTCCGAGCTATGCACATTCATCTCCATATCAAATTCACTTTCCCGGATCATAAGATAGCCCGCATCCAAAACTTTGAGCACAACCCCGATAAGTTCGGTGTTTTTTCCTCTTACCTCATCGCCCACCTCAAAGGAATGTTTCTCATCCGCCATGTTTGATTAAATTTGACCCGAATTTACACATGCAATACGATATCATCATTACCGGCGGTGGGATAGTGGGGCTGGCAACAGCTTACCGTCTCCTTGAAAAAGATCCAAACCTCAATATCGCTCTCCTTGAAAAAGAGCATAAAGTTGCCGCCCACCAAACGGGCCACAATAGCGGGGTGATCCATTCGGGCATTTATTATAAACCGGGCAGCCTCAAAGCGCTCAACTGCATACAGGGCTATCATGACCTGATCGCCTTTGCTGATAAACACGCCATTCCCTATGACCTCTGCGGGAAAATTATCGTCGCCACCCGCGAAGGGGAGATCCCGGCCATGGAAAAAGTATACGAGAGGGGAATTGAAAATGGACTGCAAGGGCTCAAACGCCTGGATGAAAAAGAATTAAAAGAATACGAACCCAATGTACGCGGTGTAGCCGGAATTTTTGTTCCCCAAACGGGTATCATCGATTATAAGGTGGTGGCCAAGAAATATGCCGAAGAATTTGAACGAATGGGGGGCAAACTCCTTTTAAGCACCAAACTCACCGGTATCAAAAGGGGAAAAGGAATAACAGAAGTCAGCACCACCAGTGGCCCGATGACCTGCAAACTGTTTATCAATTGCGGGGGCCTGTTATCTGACCGTATCGCCCGCCTGAGTGAAAAAAACCTGGATGTGCGCATCGTGCCTTTCCGTGGAGAATATTACAAGGTCAAAGAAGAAAAACGCCACCTGGTCAAAAACCTCATTTATCCGGTACCTGATCCGAATTTCCCCTTTCTCGGAGTACATTTTACCCGTATGATCGATGGCGAAATCGAAGCCGGTCCGAATGCCGTATTTTCTTTTAAACGTGAAGGCTACCGTCGCTCCGACTTCAGTACCAAAGATTTCTGGGAATCCATATCCTGGAAAGGATTCCGCATGGTCGCTACCAAATACTGGAAGACCGGACTTGGTGAGTTCTACCGTTCCTATTCAAAAAAGGCCTTTACCAAGGCATTACAGGGACTGGTTCCTGCCATCAGGGAGAATGACCTCATACCGGCAGGAGCAGGGGTAAGGGCCCAGGCGTGTAGTCGCGACGGGGGATTGGTCGACGACTTTTTATTCTCTGAATCAGAAGGCATCATCCATGTTCTTAATGCACCGAGTCCGGCTGCCACCTCATCGCTGGCAATTGGAAGTACCATTGCTGAGAAGGCGTTGGGGCAATTGAGACAAGGATAATTTGAGCGCAAAAAAAAAATCCGTCGGGATTAGCGACGGATTTCAACTGAGTTAACAACTATCAATAGGTTTTTGTAGAGATCAAATTTCCATCAGCATCCCACTGGTACCATGTACCACTGCGTTTGCCTGCTGTATAATGCATTTCGAAAAGTTTTTTTCCGCTGTTATCGTAGATGAACCACTCACCATCTTTTTCTCCATTTTTAAAGGATGCTTTAGCGATGGTTACTCCGGTTTTACTTTGTTTGATCCAAACTCCCTCTTTTAATCCGTCTACATAATTTCCGGATTCCATTAATTCTCCGCTTTCATAGAAAAATTTCGCCATTCCTACAATGCGGCCATTGCTCACGTTGAAGTCGGCATCGATATTTCCATTTGCGTGATAGGTAGTTTGACGACCTGTATAAAGATTTCCATTTTGGTCGTAAAAGAGTTTAACATCGTTCCCGATCGGATTGGCAACAGCCACACCGGCGAACAGAATCATGGCGAAAACAAGTATATTTTTCATGGCCCACACCTTTTTGTACACTCAAATATAGCAAAAAGGGTCAGGATTAACAAATTGTTAACCCTTGGCGATAAAATTGTTTCTTGTTGGGAAAGGAGGCAGGAGCAAGCCTAAAATCCACCGTTTGGCTCCAGAGTGACCTCGAGAGCTTTTCCTTTTGGCGCAGTGTGTGCGTTTAGTTCGATCTCCTTTTCTTTATAGGAAATAGTCGAAATGGTGGCATGTAACTTTCCACCTTTAGGAAGCTGAACGCTAAAATTTCCATCCAGATCGGTATAAATAGTAGAAGGATATCCCTGAACGCGAATGGCAACACCGGCTAATGGCTCACCTGATTCGTCTAAAACTACTCCCTGAAGGTTGATTGTTTCATTGTTGTCATTTCCTGCAAAACCTGTAGAAACCTGACTTCCAATAATTGCAAGCAAAACGAAAAAGCGGATAATTTTCATATTCGCTTACAAAACTCGTGTTGCGATGTTAAGGGAATATTACGGGAATATTAATTATCCTTAAATATCAATCTTCGCGTAACGTGCATTCGCCTCAATAAACTCGCGGCGTGGTGCAACCTCGTCGCCCATAAGCATCGAAAATACGTGATCCGCTTCAGCAGCTCCATCGAGGGTTACAAGTTTTAACGTCCGTTTGGCCGGATCCATAGTTGTATCCCAAAGTTGTTCGGCATTCATCTCACCAAGACCTTTGTATCGTTGAACACCCACGTTTTCGATCTTCCCGTCGCCTGCCAGTTCACGTACTGCCAAATCGCGCTGATCCTCGTTCCAGCAGTACCGGAACTCTTTCCCTTTTTTAACCTGGTAGAGGGGAGGAGTAGCGATATACACATGACCAAACTCGATCAGTTCTTTCATATACCGGAAGAAGAGGGTGAGGATAAGGGTACGGATATGCGATCCGTCCACGTCCGCATCCGTCATGATCACAATTTTATGGTAACGCAGTTTTTCGATGTTCAGGGCTTTGTCGTCGTCGGCGGTTCCGATGGTTACTCCAAGAGCGGTGAACATGTTACGGATCTCTTCATTTTCGTAGATCTTGTGCTCCATGGCTTTTTCCACGTTCAGGATCNNTACGGCCTTGTTTGGCAGTACCACCGGCAGAGTCTCCCTCGACCAGGAAGATCTCGCATTTATCGGCGTCTCTTTCTGAACAGTCGCTCAGCTTGCCCGGTAAACCTACTCCGCTCATGGCGCCTTTACGTTGCACCATTTCACGGGCCTTACGGGCGGCGTGACGGGCGTTTGCGGCCAGGATCACTTTTTCAACGATACGTTTGGCTTCTCT
>DQHT01000097.1:28700-28896 GCA_003531115.1 Bacteroidota bacterium
TGGTCTGCCCTTCGAACTGTGGTTCCTGAACTTTCACCGAGATCACCCCGGTGAGTCCTTCGCGGAAGTCGTCACCTGCGATCTCAAATTTCAGGTTTTTAAGCATACCCGATTTGTCGGCATAAGCTTTAAGCGTTCTTGTTAATGCCCTGCGGAAGCCGGCTACGTGGGTTCCGCCTTCTATTGTGTTGATATT
>DQHT01000096.1 GCA_003531115.1 Bacteroidota bacterium
AGCCCGAGGTGGCGGGTTTGAAGCGGTCGGTGCAGAGCCCCTGACCGCTTCAAGGGGAAGATGTGAGGCATTTGTCATTCCGAAATCCTTGTGTGATCCCGGTCAGCTAAAGGGAACGCAAAGAATTTCGGTTTTTGAGGGGGTGGTAATTCTATAAATATGTGACCCCTATGGGGTCAGTCGGATGAAGAAGAGCGTAGACGTTTTCAGGGGTTTTTCATTCTGTCTTGTCCTAAAATATAGTTAACAGTCCCACAGTCCCACAGTCGAACAGTCAAACAGTCAAACAGTCATACTATATGCGCTATCTGATCGTTTAATGTATCTTGGTAGTATTAAAATTCGCTAATGAGGTACATACTAAGCCTACTGTTCCTGAGCGTAATAAGCATAGGTCCCTGTTTTTCGTATGGCGGCTTTCATATCAATGCGGTTTCATTTTATTATGGCGATACGTATCGCTTTGACGCAAAGCACCGTCATACTTTTTCCCTGGATCTATGGAAGCTGGGTGGAGGGTGTATTCAAAGTAGCTATTCCGGTTACGGGGCTAATCTGGAATGGATCAACAGATCTGAGTATACCATTGGTGCGCGCTATTACAAGTCGTTTCAAAGACACCCCGCGGCCGATGGGGTGATGGTTTATTTTGGCGTGGCCCCTTCGGTTTTAACCCGGCAGAATTTAGTGGGATTCCGGCTGGCCCCGGAAGTGGGACTCCATTTTACTACGCTTTATGAATACGTGGGTATCAGTGTTAATTTGCTTTATGGATATGATATTCCCCTCTCAAAAGAAGGACGTGATCCCTCAGGGGGAAACCGAATCACCCTAAAAATTGGTCTGGACTTTAACCGACCGATGATCAAAAAGCTGTTTTCTAAAAAGGAAAAGAAAAATTCCGCATTTTGACAGTCGCCTGTTGGATCGTTGGATTCAGGAGTTTTCAGTGNNCCGGGAAAACAAAAACAGAATACACACGAAGCCGCCAAAGCTCTCAGGACCGTAAGGTCCGGCTGCTTTGGCGCGGTGAATATAGATTTCTGCATGAAGAAGCTACCTGGACGTGAGGAGGTGGAGTAAGCAGGGTCTTTAGCCTGGAAATAGCGACGTCCATTTACAGCGGCGCAGCAGGATCAGGAGGCTTTAGGTATTCACTACAGCCTCTTAGGACGCCCTTTCAGGGCTCTGTTTCTTTGAGGGGGCTTCTTGTCCCCGGGTTATACCCGGGGTTAGGGGATGTCCTTTCAGGACTTGCTGAACAGGGAACTGACTTTGAAATACGAAGTTCGGACAACCTTTTCCGGATGACCGGGAATTAATGCAGATAGACAAGCCCACAGTCTCACGATCCCACGATCCCACGATCTCACGATCCCACGATCCAACAGTCCCACAATCTCACGATCCCACAATCCCACGATCCAACAGTCCCACCACAACCCAAATGCCCTTGGTATTTCCCGGAATTGTAGGAATATTGCGAATACCAGTAAGGAACTGCCTATGCCCGGAATGATCGAGGTTTTTCTGTCAATAGAACCGTTAAATGAAGAAATCCAACAGGAACTCAGGGCAGCTATACGATGCAGGGAGCTGACTAAAGGAACCCATTTATTGAAATTTGGGGAGGTGGATCGGTATATGCATTTTGTGGTTCAGGGCTCGGGTAGGGTGTATTATCTGCGGGATGGAAGGGATATAACGGATTACCTGGCTATGGACGGCCAGTTTTTAGGCGGGGTGGAGAGTCTGTTTACCGGCAAAGCTTCGGAAAAGGCCATTGAACTCACAGAAAATTCAATCATCGAATCTATCTATTATCCAAGCTTTGAAAAACTTTGTGCGCGTTATCACAAGGTGGAACATATCGGTCGAAAGCTGGCCCTATTCGCTTTTCTGGAAGCCCAGAAACGTATTGAATCGATCCGGTTTTTAAGTGCTGCTGAACGTTATCAGGAGCTGATCGCAAAATATCCGGGAATTTCGAACCGTATTCCTTTAAAACACCTGGCTTCTTATCTGGGAACCACGCAGGTAAGTATTAGCCGGATACGGGCTGGAATTCAGTAGGGGAGCGAGGGAGCGGGCCTTCGGCCAGAGCGGCTGCGTCCGCCGAAGCTATGACCGTAACGAAGTGAAGGGAATAGCGTAGGTGGAGGGAGCGAAGGAGCGGGCCTTCGGCCAGAGCGGGGGAGCGGGGGGCGTACAAGGTTGGGTGACGGCAAGGGAGTATTCAGAAAAGTGTGTCATTCATTCCCTTAGCGGGGAAGCCCTGGAGGCCGTTAGGCCGGAGGGGCTTCCCCGCTAAGATAGCATTTTCATTTTAGGTGTCTTTCATACCTGTCTTCATATTTTTCCAGGAGTTCTCTTTGTATTGGGGTCCAGTCATAAGATGTGCGTTTCCATGACTTTTCATTGTGCATTAGCGTTAGATAAAGCTGTTTTAATAGCGCCTGATCATTTACCCAGGCACCTTTTGATTTAGTGACTTTGCGCATGCATCTATGCAGGGCTTCCACCGGATTTGTCGTGTAAATCATTCTCCTGATATTTTCACTGTAATCCATGAAGTGCATCAGTTCTTCCCAGTTATCTTCCCATTTTTTACTCACCTCTTTGTATTTGGTATCCCATGTTACCTTGAAGGCTTCAAGTGCCACCAGGGCTTGTTCCCGGTTGACTGAGCTGTATATTTTTCGTAAGTCACTGCAGATTGCCCTGGCATCTTTCCAGCCTACAAAACGTATCGAACTACGTATCATATGTACGATACAGCGTTGAACTTGGCTCAGCGGATATACTTCTTCGATCACCTCTTTGAAGCCCTTTAAGCCATCTACACAGAAGATAATAACATCTTCAACCCCGCGTCGTTTTAGGTCTTCTAAGATTAATCCCCAATGTCGGGATCCTTCTGTTTCACTCAGATATAGCCCTAATACATCCCTTGCTCCGTAAGCATTTATGCCATAGACGGTATAAACGGCTTTCATGATTACTTGGTTTTGTTCTCGTACCTTATAGTGGATGGCATCCAGGTAAATAATGCAATAAAGGGCGTTTAATGATCGATTTTGCCAACTTACTATTTCATCCCATACACGATTTGTTATGGCTGTAATAGTGCCTGCGCTCACTTCAACACCATAAATTTCCCGCAACTGATGCCTGATGTCTTCAATAGATTGACCTCGCGCATAAAAGCTCAAAATCACGTTATCCATACCCGTGCTAAACTCCCTGTCCCATTTACCAACAATACTCGGGTCAAACGTTCCTGAACGATCTCGTGGAGTCTCTATATTCAGTGGCCCAACTGTACTCCTTACAGTCTTACTAAGTTTACCGTTGCGACGATTAGTGGGGTCATTCTCCTTTTCAGAACTTAAATGACCATCCATTTCTCCATCTAAAGAAGCGTTTACCAACGCTTGGAGCAAATCTGTGAAAATTCCTCTCTCGCCAATTATATCATCTCCCTGATATAATCTGCGCAATACTTCTTCTCGGCGGTCTTTGTCTGGAATTAAATCTTCCATCCTAGGACTCCGGTTTTTTTTCCTTTTATCCATGTGTCTAAATTAGTTTTCATGTTTCTAATCTTGACACACTTTTTTGAACAGTCTCAACCATTAAGAAGCCTTAGCCACTGTCATCCTCATCAAGTCGTCTTATGAGTTCATCCAGACTTATCGTGTTTGCCTTTTTTTCTTCGTCTGTCAGGTTTTCGTATTCTTCCATGCTGCTCTTTATCGAGTCAAACTGTTCCTGAATTTCCAATTCTTCAAATCCGATAAAAGTCAATTCGTAAAGGCAATGAGCGATTATTTCCAGTTCCGAAAAATTCATTATCGTCTCGGGTGCCAGATCCATTCCAAGCCATTTTTTCCATGATGTAAACTCAAGTGCATAGCTGTCTGCTAGCGAGTCCGGGTCTTTCACTCTATTTCTCCCTGAAACATCAATATAGGTATCGTTATCGTCTTCAAATTCAGAGTCGTATACTGTCAATACGATATTCATTTCAACATCTTCCGGTTCCTTTATTTTTAATATTTCAAAAACGTTCTTGTATTCCTCAATCAAGTCTTTCTGGCCTGGATACAAGTCTAATAAAGTCAGCTCAACGCTAAGCCAGTTGTTTGATTTTATGAGCTCGTAAAATTTCATTCTTAATGAGGACTCCGAATTCAAATTTACTAAATCTATCTCAATCTAATGAAGTCGCTTACATCTTGAAAAAATTAGCATATTGTGGGTCCAACTAATTTCTCTCACCAGTGGTGAGAGTTTTGGGAAGTCCCTGTATGTCTCATAAAATTGCTTCATCCTCCAAATATTCTTGTCGGAGAACCCCCTTATTTCTGGTTCGTTTTGCTGAATTAATTGGGCTAATTCAGTGACTACAGAGTCGCCCCATTCCGATTTTTCAAGTTTCTCAATAATATACTTCCCAATGTTCCAATAAAGGTTAATTAATTCAGTGTTTACGGCTCTAATTGCATCCGTCCGGGATTGCTTTATAAGTTGAACGATGTCCGTAAACCGATTGTCCATATATTCTTCACTAGGACACAAATTTAAAAATTATACATCTTGTTAAGAAAGTTAGTCTGCTCATGCGAGCATTATTCCCGAATTCTATAAATTCTCAAGTCAGGCACAAGACAATTATGATAGGACAGAACAAACAATTCCGTACCGTTACTATTTTCAAACAGGTCAATATTCGCGAGTCCTTTTATGGTTAATTCTCTATTGTTCCTTATCAAATTGACCTGGCCGGAATAACTATCATCGCAAGAAAGTCCGTTTTTAGTGAGATGTACCTTTCCCAACTTAGCCCCATAAACTTGTCCAACATCATATTTCTTGTATTGATAATTAAGTGAAGCCACTGGATTTATTTCCAGCTCTTCCACGTTCGCTGATCTTTTATCAAATCGAATCGTGTCTCCCTCAAGGATCAAATTCCATTTCTGTAAGCGAAAATAGGTGTCTTTACCTTCCACCAAAACGATCGGGTAATTGCCAATGAAGTAGTGAAACCTACCTTGTGGACTATAAAATTCTTCGCCATCGGCTTGAAGCAGGAAATCAACTTTTAAATCTGTCGCGTTGATTATTTCAAAAGGGGGAATTTCCAGCTTTTCAACAACCTCTTTCTCTACATCCTGAAAGTCAGCACTTGAGCCGTCCGTATTTTTCGGGCCAGATGAACATCCTACAATGAGGCCGATAAGTGCATGAATCAAGAACGAATTTGAACGTCTCATAACTCAATTTACAGATTTCAGGCCGGCCGGTTTTTATTCTAACTTGGATCCGGGGCTTCAATGGGAAAGTACTCATTCTCATAATTTTCTATGAGCAAAGAAAGTACTTCAGCTTCGTCACCCTCTTTGGAATCGGGTTTAGCATCGAAAATTACGTTAAGCCTCTCAAGCGCTTTGTAATAGTCTTTTTCTGATTTAATCGGCTTTAGTTCCATTTCCGTTTCTTTTTAATACACCCCTTATAAACGGAGTCCCTTACTCCGACAACTCCCCAATCGTCCGCTCAATAATCCCACAACACTCCAGTACCTGCTCCTCAGTAATTACCAAAGGTGGTGCAAAACGAATGATATGCTCGTGGGTTTGTTTGGCTAAGAGTCCGTTTTTCATTAAGGCTAAGCACACATCCTTGGCGGTTTTTCCATCTCCAAAAGGATTGATCACAATGGCGTTGAGCAGTCCGCGGCCGCGAACGAGTTTGACCATTTCATAACGCTCAACCAGCGCCAGCATTTGTTCCCTGAAAATTTTACCCAATCGCTCGGCATTTTCGGCCAACTTTTCTTCTTTCACTACCTCTAAAGCAGCCATGGCGACTTTGCAGGCTAATGGGTTACCGCCGAAGGTAGATCCATGCTGACCGGGTTTCAGGCTGAGCATCACTTCATTCGAACTTAAAACGGCCGAAACGGGAAGCACACCTCCTGAAAGGGCTTTACCCAAAATAAGGATATCGGGTTTTACGCCTTCCCAATCGCAGGCCAGCAATTTGCCGGTACGGGCTATCCCGGTTTGGACCTCATCGGCGATCATCAATACTTTATTCGCGCTGCAGATACGGCGAACACCAGTTAAATAGCCTTCATCGGGCATGACCACTCCGGCTTCTCCCTGTATGGGTTCGAACATAAAGCCGGCTACATTCGGATCGGAACAGGCTTTTTCCAAAGCCGACAGGTCATTGTACGGGATAATCTCATAACCGGGCATAAAGGGACCAAAATTGATGGTGCTGTCGGGATCAGTGCTGGAAGAAATAGCTCCCAGGGTCCTGCCCCAGAAATTGCCTTCCACAAAAACGATCTTCGCCTGGTTGGCTGGTATACCCTTGATTTCATAGCCCCAACGACGAGCCAGTTTTACGGCTGTTTCTCCGCCTTCTACACCTGAATTCATGGGAAGTACGCGGTCATAGCCAAAATAGGAACAGATATATTCCTCGTATTCTCCCAATACATTATTATGAAACGCCCGGGATGTGAGGGTCAATACTTCGGCCTGGTCTTTTAAGGCCTGTATGATCTTCGGGTGGCAATGTCCCTGGTTCACCGCACTGTACGCCGAGAGAAAATCAAAATAGCGTTTGCCATCCACGTCCCATAAAAATACGCCTTCACCCCGCTCCAGGACTACCGGAAGAGGTTTATAATTGAATGCACCATACCGGTGCTCCAGTTCAATGGCGTGCCCGCTTTTTGTCATCTCGTCGATCATTGTACAAAGGTACGCCTTTCGCTGAAAGGCAAAAAACCCCCAATTCCTGTATATTTGTAGTATGCGAAATTTCTTCTCTTCTGCTGTGCTGATGCTCCTGACTTTGTCTGTTGTGCAGGCTCAGGAAGCAACTCCCCGAACCGGAAAAATTGGTTTAAAAAAAGTGATCCATTTTTCGAACGAAGCGCCGGATTTCGATCCCAGTGTTCAGCAAATCGAGAAGATCCCTGCTCCTGCGGGAGATTATGAATTGAAAAAACAATATATCGATAGCCTGCGCAAAGCCGAAGGAAAAAAAAGCGGTTTCCGGGAACATAAAACAGCGGCCCCTGCCCCTGCCCTTGGAATTGTTTTTAATGGAAATGTCAGCTCGGGCACCCCGAACGACAACGACATGTGCATTGGCAATAATGGATTTGTGATCAGTGTAGTAAACAGCACCCTGTTCGTTTATGATTCAACAGGAAAGATAAAAAAAACAGGCTCCCTCGCCTTTTTTGCCAAAGAACTGGGAACCCTCGACCGTTCTTTCGACCCGCGTGTGTCGTACGACCCCAATAACGACCGCTTTATTGCTGTTTTTTTAAACGGATCGACAAGCGCCACCAATACGCCTATCGTTGCCTTTTCGCAAAGCAATGACCCTACAGGAGCCTGGAATTTCTATCAATTGCCCGGGAATCCATACAACGATACTTCCTGGTCGGATTACCCGATCATCAGCCTGAGTGGCAGCGACCTTTTTCTTACCCTAAACCTTTTACAGGATGACAAAGGCTGGAAAGACGGCTTCCGCCAGAGCATCATCTGGCAAATGGACCTCGCAGACGGTTATGCCGGCGACTCCATCGATCATATCCTCTGGAACAATATCAGCTACCAGGGAAAACCGGTATGGAGCATTTGTCCTTCGCAGGGAGGTATGAAACCCGAAGGAACACAGAGTTACTTTTTATCCGTTCGTCCCGGAGACCTCAGCAACGACAGTTTGTTTATCCATACCATCAGCAACTCGGTAGCCTCAGGAAGCGCTACCTTAACGACCAAATATGTGCGTTGCAGTCAGCCCTATGGATTACCCCCCTCGGCCGAACAACCCGATGGCCAATTATTAGAAACCAATGATGCCCGCGTATTAACGGCCATGCACCAAAACGGTTTGATCCATTTTGCCGGAAATACCCGCGACTTTCAGAACAATGCGTCGGGCATTTATTATGGCGTGGTTGACCCAACCCTGGGAGATGCCAAACTGACCATCCTGAGTTACGATACCCTTGACCTGGGTTATCCGGATATTGCCTATGCAGGTTCCGGAAAAGGAGATGATCATACCGCCATACTCACGGTTTCCCATGTTTCTCCGAATACCTTTCCGGGGACTTCGGTGGTATTGATGAACTATTCCGGACAGTTTTCTCCGTTAACCCGGGTTAAAGTGGGACTGGATAATATTGATGTGCTGATCGACACCTTTGAACGTTGGGGCGATTATACCGGTATTCAGCGCAAATACAACGAAGACCGTGCTTACTGGTTATCAGGGAATTATGGCGACCGCATCAACCGTACCACTATAGCTAAAGTGAGCAATATGGATCCGACTTTGTCTGTACCCGCATCGCTTACGCCTTCAGAAGTGATCCTGTATCCGAATCCTTCCCTTGATTATTTCGAGGTGGAGTTCGAACTGGAACAAAAGCAGGATCTGCGTTTCCGGGTGATCGACCTGCAGGGAAAAGAGATCACGGTTTTGCATGAAGAACGGGTGAAATCAGGAACCAACCGCTTCCGTTTTGCCACGACGCCTCTCCCGGCAGGGACCTATATTTTAGTGATCGAATCCGGAACACAAAACATCCATAGCGAACGTTTTGTCGTGGTAAAGTAAAATCTTTGTCAGCTTTTTGTCAAACTCCTTCCTGCCTCTTGTAAGGGTTCCGGCTTCTTTGGAACTTGGCTGTGATGGATAATGAAGAGCTTTTTTATACGGTCGCTTTGACCATGATCCCTGACGTTGGACCCATTATTTCGCGGAATTTACTGGCTTATGCCGGTAGTGCGAAGGCTGTGTTCGAATTTTCAAAAAGTCGCCTGGAAAAAGTGCCAGGGGTCGGTCCGCTTACAGCTGAGCGCGTGGCAGCATTTAAAGACTTTAAGCGTGTAGAAAAGCAACTGAAATTTGCCGAAAACGCTGACGTACGTATCCTTCGTTTTCATCAGGCCGATTTTCCCCAACGACTCAAACGCAATCACGATGCCCCCCTGCTCCTTTATTTCCGCGGAAATGCGAATCTCAATGCCCCGCGCCTGATCAGCATCGTCGGGACCCGGCAATGCAGCGAGGAGGCAAAGGCCTTTACCGAAAATTTTGTGCGCGACCTGCAGGGCTTAAATTGTACTGTGGTGAGTGGACTGGCTTATGGTATCGATATCCATGCACACCGGGCCGCGGTAAAAAACGGGATCTGTACAATCGGGGTGGTGGCCCATGGATTGGATAAGATTTATCCATCGAGCCATTCGAAAACCATGCACGACATGTACCCGAATGGAGGCATGCTTACTGAATATCCGATAGAAACCCGTCCTGACAGGGAGAATTTCCCCAGCCGCAACCGCATTGTCGCTGGAATTTGTGATGCCACCATCGTAGTAGAGACCCCTTTTAAAGGAGGCGCGATGATCACCGCCTATTTGGCCCATTCCTATAACCGGGAAGTTTTTGCTGTACCGGGAAGGGTTGGCGATCCCAAAAAAGAAGGAACCCATTTCCTTATCAAAAAAAACAAAGCTGCATTGTTGGAGTCGGCGGATGATCTGTTAAACTATATGGGCTGGGACAAAAACCCCGTTGAGCAACACCGGCAATTGCAACTGGAACTAACTCCATCAGAAAATATCCTGCTGGAACTGTTTGAACAAAAGGCAAAATGGCATATTGATGATCTGAACATCCATGAGGCGATCTCTTCGAGCGACCTGTCGTTAAACTTGTTGGAATTGGAAATGAAAGGGTTGATCCGGGGATTGCCGGGCAAGGTATACCAAAAGGTGGAAGGGTGATTACCGTTCACTGAGCCCGTCGAAGTGAACGGTAGTGGGAACCAACACTCCCGGCCCTTCGACACGGCGTGAGGTGTGTTCTAAGTCGTAAAATACGTTTGCCGGCTCAGGGACCGGGCAGGCACCGTTCACTGAGCTCGTCGAAGTGAACGGTTTGGATATTAAGATTTAAAAAAAGTAATTATGGAAGCACCTTGTATGTATATTTTAAAATGCAGTGATGGCAGCTATTATACGGGAAGTACCGTGGATTTGGAAAGGCGTCTAAGTGAACACGAAGCGGGAATGGCAGCGAACTATACTAAGAAGAGGTTACCCGTTCAACTTGTGTATTTTGAAAGATTCGCTAATATTGGTGAGGCGTTCCGAAGAGAAAAGCAGGTTCAAGGTTGGAGTAGAAATAAAAAAGAGGCGCTGATCAATGGGAATTTTAACGAGCTAATCAGGTTATCGAAAAGTAAGTCCTCGGCCATAGGAAAAGAATAACTGGTCGTGCTCAGGTCACCGTTCACTGAGCCCGTCGAAGTGCCGGAAGTGGGTACTAAAACTAAAGTCCCTTCGACTCG
>DQHT01000037.1 GCA_003531115.1 Bacteroidota bacterium
TATAAGCGCCCAGGCAACTGACTTTGACCATTTTTTCGCGCTATCTTCAGTGCATAAAGACAGTGCGTTTTTATCCCGATTTAGATTTAGTGGTAAGGACACTGGGATTTTAATGGACAAAAAGATCGACCTGTCAACATACTTGGGCCTTTTCCATGACACCCTATCTGAACGGTACGGACTTGATAAAAACGATAAATTCTACGAAGAAGATTTCTCCTATTTGATCAGTTCCCTGGATATCCGCTTTTTCCTAAGCTCTGGAAAGGATGGATTAATTTTAATCGCGCTTCAAAATCCTTTAGACCGAGCGTTGGAGTACAGAACTCGTGATAATACAATTCTTTGGGTTGAATTGGATAGGGAATTAAAACCGCAGAAAGTTCTGTTTCCTGATGCGGGGGAAGTCGAATTTTTTACTTCCCATATGAGCGCAGCCACACATCATATGCTGCCTGATAGCAGTATCCTGATCAGTAACTTCACCATTCATAATACCCAACTGGTCTTGAAGAATGAAAAGCGGCTTATGTATTTTGAAATCAATGACCCCTGTGTGTTTCATAAACATGACCCGGCAACCGGACAGACTCATTGTTTTTATAGTTCGGAAGAACTTGATTCTAATGAGGATTTGCGGATTAATGCATATGCAACAGAAATGAATAATAGCCTGGTTGAAGAAGGTTATTGGCCGGAGTTTATATTTAAGAATAATATGTTTCTCGTTAAGCGTCCTGAGGGGTTTGAGAATTATGAGCGGCATATTTCAAATATGCTCACGGTGAATCTGCATAATGGAGAATCAACCTCGTTTTCATTCGAAAAGCATGTTTCGGTTCTCAGCTTTTTACCTACCAATAATGGGATATGGCTGGTGATGGATGATCCTGAAGGAGGGAGTCGGCTTTGTTTTTATCGGTTCAACTAGATCTTTGTCCTGCCAGAACCCAGAACCTGATACCCAAAACCTACCTTCATTTAGGTAAATGATCCTTCATCAAGCGTGTTTCGTAAGGCTTCGGCGGGCACCACCCAACCCTCCCCCCAATTCCCGCGTATATAGCAGTACAAACCAAAGAAATTATGAAAAGACTTCTTACCAATCTTTTGCTGCTATCTATACTTATAACGGGAATAGAAAAGCTTTATGCTCAAACGAATGTGCCTGCGCTGATTACTTCAAATCAGGTTTGGGACATTAGCGGTAGTCCTTATCTCATCAACCAGAATACCTATATCGACAGCGGTATTTATGTGAAGGTTATGCCTGGTGTTCAGGTTCTTGCACAAAGTAATACCATTAATTTACAGGTTGATGGAGAACTGCAATTTCTGGGAACCTACGATTCGACCATCCTCATTGATCAGTTACAGATCAAGTATTACCAGGATGCAATTTCATACGACAGTGCTTCCGGAACAGGGGCCTATTTTAAATATTGTGTGATCACGACTCCCGGGGTCGGAAAACAGGTCATTGCCATCAATGGCCAAAGCGTGCGAATAGAATCCTGTACGTTCGTGAATACCTACTACAGCATTTATGTGATGTCAAGTTCGCAGGATACACCACGTGTGGATATACTCAATTGCACGTTCAACGACAATACCGGGATGATGTACCCGATGTACTCAGGTGGCTTTAGTACAGATATATTCATCATCGGAAATACCTTCAATAACTACGGAAAAGGAGGAGGGATGTATGTATATGGAAGACAGGTGACGATATTGAATAACACCTTTAACGGTCAAAATAAAATCTTTGTTTCTGCAAGAAGCTCAAATATCAGTTGCAATGACTTTATCAACCTAAGATCAGGTTTGGAATTGAATCTCTATGCGCAAGACACCTCAAGCACATTTATTTTTACCCATAATACCCTGGATAGCACGGGTAGCACCATGCTCAACGATCCGATGCTCAAAGTTAACAGACTCTACAATCTGAATCAATCACGATTTAATAATAATAATTTTCTCACCCAGATTGGACTTGGTGTAAAGGTTTTACTAAGTGGTGTAAACCCGAACCCTACATCCTCTGAGTCGGTCAACTTTAAATACAATTATTGGGTGACAACCGACTCGGCTACCATCGATACAGCGATCAAAGATTATGCGGATGATATTAACATTTTTGGAAGAGCTGATTTCTCCGGATTCCTCAGTAATCCGGATTCAACTTGCAATGATAGCACCGGTTCCAGTTGCCATGCTTCTTATTATGTGGCCATCGACACAAACAGCCCATTTAACCTTTATGTGATTAATAATAGTACAGGAACAACCTCAAACACAAGCTACACCTGGGATTTCGGGGATGGATACACATCGAATAGCCAGAACCCGTCACATACCTACAATGATTTCGGAAAATTTTATTTATGCGTAACGCTTTACAATGCTTCTGAAAATTGTTCAAGTACATATTGCGACAGCATCGGGCTCGACAGCAACGGCATGCTTCTGAAAACAGGTGGGTTTACCATCCAGGTTTTGGACGAATCGGAAGTGAATAGCATCAAAGGTCCGGACCATTTTGAGGATGTCCGCGTATACCCTAATCCAACTGGAGGTGTGCTGATTATCGCCATGGATGATGAGGGCCAGGAACCGGTGTATGTGAGGGTCATTGACCTGGCCGGTCGTGTTGTTCTTGAAACCCGATCCACAAATTCGGGTGGACAGAACATTGTGATCGATCTATCCACACTCGGGGAAGGACTTTACCTGTTGAACCTGCAAAAAGACCAGAGTATATACACTACGAAAATTGTAGTTAACAGGTAATAGCAGAGGGAGCCTCTGTTTTCCATGTCGGAATTCG
Organism: Bacteroidota bacterium; assembly: GCA_003531115.1. GTDB lineage: Bacteria > Bacteroidota > Bacteroidia > UBA8524 > UBA8524 > UBA8524. The sequence goes on from DQHT01000037.1 coordinate 2,834, forward strand.
GAGGTTCCCCTTTTTTTGTACTTAAATTTGATCTGTGAGTCCGGAATTATCTATAGAAGGCGTACCAAATCAGGGTATCAATCCGGAAAGGGATTTCCAGCGAACAGAAATTAATAACCAATCCTTAAGCAGGGGGCAGGGTGAGAACCAAGTCCTTTTTCGCGTGACAGAAAAAGAACTGATAGCAGGGTGTATCAATAACGACAGGCTTTGTCAGAGTGAATTGTACAAACGTTACTTTTCCATGATGAGTGGCGTGGCTATGCGTTATTGCCGTTCGGAAGAGGATATCGTGCAGGCAGTGAATTATGGATTTTTAAAAGTGCTCCAGAACATGGCCAAATACAAAGGTGATTTTTCACTGGCTACCTGGATAAGGACCATTTTGGTTCACCACCTCATTGATGAGTACCGCAAATCTATCAAAGAAATTCAGAATGTGCGTCTCGAGGATGCCGATTTACCCGAGGCAGCCACTGAAATTAACCTGGCCGAATATCATTTTTCGGATATGCAACTCCGCCATATGTTAAATCAACTGCCCGATGCCACACGAACGGTATTTAATCTTTTTGCTATGGAAGGGTATAAACATGCTGAAATCAGTAAGATCATGGCCATTTCAGAAGGGACAAGTAAGTGGCATGTAAGTGAAGCAAGAAAGAGGCTGGCAGAAATGTTAAGGAAGTCAACCGGGGAAGAATATAAAAAGAAAGGAACACGTGTATGAGCAGGAAGAACGAAATCGACGAATTGTTTCGCAGCGCTTTAGGCGATAAGGGGATGAACTATGCTCCGGAATACTGGGAGCAAATGGAAACCCTGATCGCCAACAAAAGGAAAAAAGTGCTCAAAAGAGTAGCCTGGTTCAGCGCTATGAGCCTCCTTATCGTTATGCTTTTATTCCTGGCAGTTCCGCGGGAAATGGGGAGCGAGGAGCGGGCCTTCGGCCAAAGCGGGGGAGCGGAGGGAGCGGAAAATGGAGAGCGGACCTTTGGTCAGAGCGGGGAGCCGGTAAACGAGGGGACTTGGGGACTTGGAGACGAGGAGACGAGGGGATTAGGTGATGAGGCGGATAGTCCGTTTGCTGAGCCTGTCGAAGTAAACGGACTGGGTGATGAGGAGACGAAATTAGCAGATGAATTACCAGCGACCGGGAGCGGAGAGCGAACCTTTAGTCAGAGCGGGGAAGCGGAGGGAGCGGAAATTGGAGAGCGGACCTTTGGTCAGAGCGTGGGAGCAGAGGGAGCGGAACCTATAGCTACCATGGAGGGAAATGACGGCATTTCAGAATTTACAGAAACGCCACGCCGTGTCGGAGGGTCAATCCCCGGCATTTCCCCGGCGTCTTTGGAGACCCTTCTTAGTATCCCGGAAATTCCAAGCAGCCCGCTCAATGCTCAAAATCCAACTAAAAATTTACGCCGCCTTCCTTCGTACACCCAATTGTACCTGGGGTCTTTTTTTAATTATGGATGGATAAAACATCGTTCTGATCCAGATATCAAACGGTGGAAAACCACAAATGAAAAAATCCAGCCTTATTTCCATTATGGACTGAATGCACGCGTATCCCGGCGTGGGTTGAGTCTTTTGGTCGGGGCGGGAATGAGGCAATGGACGGAACGAACCAACTATAGCAGGGAAATAGATCATTATACATTTGATTCCACATTAAAGCTTGTAAACAGGCAATTTATCCAGAGACCAGATGGCTCTTATGCGGCACTCCTTCGCTATGAAGTAGATACCACTTCGCATAGTACAAGTTCGGAAGTTATATGTCAGGATTGCCCCGTGAACTTCAGGTACCTCACTGTTCCGGTTGCCCTTCATTACGAATTTGGCCGGGGAAAATGGCTGGGATTTACAGAAGCTGGGATGACATTTTCATTCCTGTCGGAAGCGAGCGGCGAATACAGTGTACAATGGTTGGATGAAACTGGAAGTAAGCCCGGAATGCAAACAGACAAGTTATCGGGCAGGTATTTGTCCCCACTGGTTGTGCAGGCGGGATTAACAGCTGGGATCCTTTACCGGGTACATCCATTTGTTTCCGTTACAGGTCGGTTTTCCTACCAGCGTTCTCTTAATTCAATGATGACCAATTACAGGCATGAATCGGATTTTTTTGGAGTGGGAGTGGGCTTGGATTGGAAGTTGTTTTAGGTTGAGACCAGAACCCAGAACCCAGAACCCGAAACCCCTAACCCCACCTTCGCCTTCAGAAAACCCTGAAAACCTTAATGTTCACAAAAAGCTTCAGTTAGCACCCAATCAAACCGCCCCCGGAATAAACGTCCTCATACCATTGATCTTTGTCCTCAGGGTGTGAAAAAACTGATAGCGGAATTTTTCCGACACATCGCTGAGCATGGTCGACTTCGAACGAAATTGCATGATCCAATGGTGGCATTCATTGGAAAAATCTGGCGACTTCGACATCAGAGAATTAAACGAATTAAAACCAATATACGTATAGAGATCCTCGTTACGCTGCACCTGTACCGTATTGGTTCCCAAAAGGATATCGCTTTGATAGAGCTCAAACTTTCCTGATTCTTCTCCACTTTCGGTTTTGATATATTTTTTTGAAACGACTGCCTCACGTTCGAGTTTGGTGATCAGATCGTCAAGATCATCGCAAATNNCGACGCGAAAAAGCCGGAATCGAGTCCGTATTTAATCTGTTTCAGGGTACTGTCCAACGACTCGGGTGTCCAGAGTTCTATCGAATCGATCCCATGATACATTATATGAAGTTGTTTCATTTCTGCTTCTATCGCTTCATTGCAATAGGTGGGGTCAAATTTCAATTGTTGATGGGCTTCAATATTCAGAATCGCCCTTTGCCAATAAAAGAGCTTGAAACGAAGCAGATTCGGATAACCAAATTGCCGGAAATAAGGCAGATCCATGGCCACCAAAGTCATGCTGCAGTTTTCTGCCTCCTTGAAAAACTTGAGTTGGGCCACGGTTTCTTTTACATGGGTGAGCATGTTAAAGCGATTTTGGTCAAACATGGAGATAAACTCGAAAGGATGTGTGCTTCCTTCATAATTCATCGCTGAGTCGAAAGAAACATTATAATGATGACAGATTTTCTGAATCTCAGGGAAGGTAAGGGGGGTAGTGCCACGGATCCTTCGATAGGCCGCATCGGGGTTAACGCCAAGCAATTCTGCTAATTCAAGGGCGTAATTTTTTCCTTCTTCCTTGCCTTTACATTGTTCTAAAAAATGTTGTTGATCCATCGAGGTACTCAGGTTTATTCAATTTTAATAAAATGACCGCATTCGCGGGTATGATTTTGTACAAAACAATAATTATTGACCTTACACGTGTAAAAATTAATACAAGTATCCACTCCTTCGGTCAAAATAATCAGCAAATGTTAAAAAGGTAATGTAATGTCATTTGAGGCTCATCATTCAATTATATCCCCTGATCCTCTTCATCCAAATTTGTGGTTATAAAACAATGATAATCAATATTCTTATGAAATTATTAATAACCGGAGCAAGCGGACTACTGGGTAGTAATCTGTTGCGTGAACTTGACAAAAGAGGATATAGTATACGTGTTATGCTTTTACCGGGCGATTCAGCCAATACTATCGCCTCGCTCAACATTGAAATTGTCAGGGGCAATATTTTGCATTTTAACGAATTCCTTTTGGCGGCAAAGGGTGTTGATGCCATTATTCATTTGGCGGCCGACACATCGGTTTGGCCTGCCCGAAATACGAGAACCGTTGAAGTGAACGTGGAAGGCACGAAAAACGCCTTGCACGTTGCCATGGCCGTGGGTGTAAAACGATTCGTACATGTAGGGACCGCAAATACGTTTGGCTATGGAGATCAATATGAACCGGGAGTAGAAAATACGCCTTATAAATGCCAGAAATACCGATTGGATTATATGGATAGCAAATTCGAGGCGCAGCAACTGGTAACAAAAGCGGCTCAAAACGGACTTCCTGCCATTATTGTCAACCCTACTTTTATGCTTGGGCCCTATGATTCTACTCCCAGTTCCGGGCAGATGCTCATTGCACTTTCTGAAGGGAAATTATTCGGCTATACCAAGGGAGGCAAAAATTATATCTGTGTGAAAGATGTGGCGGTGGGAATTGCCAATGCCCTCGATAAGGGTAGAATAGGTGAAAGTTATATTCTTGGTCATGAAAATCTGACGTACAAAGAGGCTTTCCTGAAGATGGCTGCTATCATGCAGGTTCCTGCCCCAAAATTGCCCCTGCCAGCATGGGTTGTGCTACCCTTTGGCCTGCTAAATAATTTATCAGCATCCTTGTTGGGAAAAAGGCCTGCCATTTCTTTACCCCTGGCCCGAATCGCCTGTGAAGAACACTATTATTCTTCAGCCAAGGCCGTACAGGAACTCGAACTTCCCCAAACGCCCATAGAAGTCGGGATACGCGAATGTTATGAATGGATGGTCACCAATAATCTGATTAAAAATGAAAACTGATTTTTTTATAAATAAGGTAGCCATCGTAACCGGGTCAAGCCAGGGAATAGGGAAGGCCATTGCCAAAGAACTGCTTCTCCGGGGTGCACGGGTTGTACTGAATGGCCGGAATGCGGAGCGCCTCATGGCTGCGACAAAGGAACTTAGCCAGTTCGGACAGGTTTTTCCTGTACCTGCTGACATTTCTATCCCCGCTGAAGCGGAGATATTGATCAATTCCTGTATGAGCCATTATGGTAAACTGGATATCCTGGTAAATAATGCCGGATTGAGTATGAAAGGGAATATGGTGGATCTTCACCCCGATGTATATAGGCAGGTATTTGATGCCAATGTGCAGGGAAAAGTTAACCCGACCCTCTTTGCTTTGCCGGAAATACGAAAACAAAAGGGAAGCATCGTGTTTATTTCCAGTGTGGCCGGTATTCGGGGTCTCGCCGGACATTCCGCCTATTGTTCTTCAAAAATGGCTTTAAGAGGCATAGCCGAATCGCTTCGTATCGAAGAGGCAAAAACCGGGATTCATGTGGGCTTGATTTATGTTGGATTTACCCAAAACGAAGAATCGAAACGTACGCTCAATGCATTTGGAGAATTGGTCCCGGTGGATGATCGCTCGGGCTTCCGTCCGCAAATGCGGACCCAGGTGGCAAAGGATGTTTTAAAAAATATTGAAAAGCGCAAATTTCTAAGTACATTATCGTGGCTCGGTAAATTAAATAAATACATGAACTTTTGGCTACCCCGCCTCAGTGAAAGGATGCTCATTTCTATGGCAAACAGGAAATAGGGGTCTCCGGGCGATTTTTCTAATCCTTATCTTTGCCCTCCGATGTCCACCCATTCTTTTGATCCATTTTCCATTGACCTTCCTATCCGTGATGCCATTGACGAATTACGAACTACCCTCTCAAACGAAAGTGTAGCTATTGTCCATGCCCCGCCCGGAGCAGGGAAAAGTACGCTGCTTCCATTGGCTTTGATGGATGAAGGTTTCATCGGTGGACAAAAGATCCTGATGCTGGAACCTCGGCGCCTGGCAGCAAAAACCATTGCCATGCGCATGTCGGAATTATTGGGGCATCAAACCGGGACAACCGTGGGCTACCGGGTACGTTTTGAACAAAAAATTTCGGAGGATTCGCGTATAGAAGTCCTTACTGAAGGTATCCTTACCCGCCGTTTGCAAAGGGATCCTGAACTGGAAGGCGTGGGTTTGGTCATTTTCGACGAATTCCATGAACGCAGCATCCACGCCGACCTGGCCCTGGCCCTCTGCCGTGAAGCGCAAAAGGTATTGCGCCCGGATCTGCGTATCCTCATCATGTCGGCAACCCTGAATATCAAGGAGCTGAGCAGCCTCCTCAAGGCACCGGTCATCAGTAGTTTGGGGCGTCAATACCCGGTGGATGTGCGGTATGGAGACGGTGTTGATATGCGGCTTATTTCCGAAATAATGAGTCGAAAAGTTGTTCAGGCGGCTAAAGAAGAGGAGGGAGATATCCTTGTTTTTCTCCCTGGTGAGGCCGAGATCAGGCGTTGTGAGGCTGACTTGAAACGTATGCTGCCTGGGATAGAAATCCATCCTCTGTATGGCATGTTGCCGCCTGCCCGACAAATGGCAGCCATCTATCCATCGAAAAAAGGAAACAGAAAAGTGGTTTTGGCCACTTCCATTGCTGAAACCAGCTTAACGATAGAAGGCGTAAAAATTGTGGTCGATTCAGGCCTGGGCAGAAAATCGAAATTCGACCCCCGCTCCGGACTCTCCCGACTTGAAACGGTCATCATCTCCACCGGCTCGGCCGATCAGCGCGCAGGAAGGGCGGGAAGGTTGGCGCCGGGTGTATGTTACCGCATGTGGACCCTTGCTGATCATAGCCGCATGCAAAAACATGATGTTCCGGAGATCCTTGAAGCTGACCTGAGTTCTCTTTTACTCGAATTGGCCCAGTGGGGAGTGAATGACCCTGCCCAACTCGACTGGCTCAATCCGCCCCCTTCCGGTCACGTTAAACAAGCCCGCGCTACCCTCGAAGAACTGGGAGCTGTGGAGTCAGGGAAAATTACCGAGCATGGAAAAAAAATGCTCGAGTTGCCTTGTCACCCAAGGTTAGCCCATATGCTGCTTTTGGCAGGAAGCGAAACCAACAAAAAATTAGCCTGCGATGTAGCTGCCGTTCTCGAAGAACGCGACCCGCTGCCCCGCGATTCGGGTATCGATATTACCCTGCGTATTGAGGCTTTGAGGCGTTTCCGACAAACAAAAAACGACGCCGCCCGTATGGGAAGAATTGAGAAGGTGGCGGAATCATATCTGCGCATTTTCGATTTGGCAGCCGATAATGGTCCTGTAGACGCCTATGAATGTGGCTTGCTGATCGCCCATGCTTTTCCGGAGCGGATTGCCTCTTCTCGTCCGGGTAACAATTCCCAGTTCCAGCTGGCCAACGGGCGTTATGCCCAGGCAGGCCCCAAAGACGACCTTGGCCATGAGCCCTGGCTGGCCGTGGCCCATCTGGATGCCCGCGACGGATTGGGAAAGATCTTTATGGCGGCTCCATTAAATCCTAAAGACCTGGCGCCCATGGTCAAACAGGAAAAAGTGATAACCTGGGATACCCGAAAAGGCGGTTTGATTGCAAGTATGGATTTACGGATCGGCTCCATCATCCTGCAGTCCAAGCCCTTGCCAGAGCCCGATGCCCAACACCTGAACGACGCCATTTGTAAAGCCTTACGCAGCGAAGGACAAAACCTCCTAAACTGGGACGAAGCCACCACCCAATGGCAAAACAGGGTGATGTCCATGCGAAAATGGCAGCCTGCAGAAGGCTGGCCAGAGGTGAGTACGGAAGCCCTTTTATTGGTTGTGGAGGACTGGATCGCACCTTACCTGGCCGGCGTTAAAAAGCCTGAGGACCTAAAAAAAATTAAACTGGCCGAAATCCTTCCTTATACCCTTAGCTACGAACAGCAACAAAAGTTGGATGAATTTGCTCCGGCTAGTTTAAAGGTTCCGAGTGGTTCCCTTATCCAGATCCAATACCAGGCCAATGGAGATGCACCGATCTTGTCGGTACGCCTCCAACAGGTATTCGGACTGGCCGAAACACCTCGGATAAACGGGGGAGAAATTCCGGTTGTCATGGAATTGCTTTCCCCGGCGAACCGGCCTGTTCAAACCACCAGGGACCTAAAAAACTTTTGGGACAGCACCTATTTCGAGGTCAAAAAGGAACTCAAACGCCGTTATCCCAAACATTCCTGGCCTGACGATCCTTGGACGGCGCCGGCTTTGAAAGGGGTGAGACGATAGGGGATGAGGAGTTGAGGGGGTGAGGAGATGAGGAGATGAGGAGTTGAGCTCCAGGGTCTGTCATGCTGAGCTTGCCGAAGTATGGCGGACGTACCAGAATGTTGAGGAGATGAGGAGATATGGGGTTCAAGAGAATTGCTTTTTGATTTTTGGAACTTGGAACTTGGATTTTGGAATTTACTTAAATGTACATATATTTGTACATATAAACGTACACTTCAAGAAATCATCCATCATGCTCACAACCACCTTATCCGACTTTAGAAAAGACATCAAACGGTATTTTGACCGCGTGACACAAAATTTTGAGACACTCATTATCAACAGGGGAAAGGACAATGGAGTAGTGATCATGTCATTGGCCGAATACAATTCTTTGTGTGCGACCCAACATGAATTATCGTCCCGAGAAAATGAAAAAAGACTCGATTCTGCGATTGAAAAGTTGAAATCCGGGAAATCGGAGAGCAAAAAACTACTTGAAGAATGAAGTACATTTTCGTTGATGAATCCTGGGAAGATTATCTGTATTGGCAAAAAACAGATAAAAAAAAGCTGAAGCGCATCAATGAATTACTCAAGGATATTGCACGTAATCCTTTTGATGGCATTGGAAAGCCTGAACCCTTAAAATACAAGTATTCCGGCTTTTGGTCGCGCAGAATCGACGACGAACATCGACTGATCTATCAGGTAAAAGAAGATTCGATCCTAATTGCTAAATGCCGTTTCCATTACGATTAAACCTATGGTCTATAGTCAATCATCTGGTCGGCTCTCTACATAAGATTTCCTCCCGGAGTCAATACAACTGAATTGGAAAATCGCGATCAGTGTGGTAATTTGTCATAGAAATGGACCACCCAGGATTTAAGCAAAGCCTTGAATCTTAACCTAAGCCTCGACCTTGATGAAACAAATTGCCCTCCTGATAGCGGTTTTCATAACAACAACCCTTTTCGGCCAAACTTATGAATACGTGTACCGCAACAACACCGACAGCACGTTTAATTGTTACCTGAAAGTCATTCCTGAAGGTGGAAGTATTCGGGGGCTCGTCATAAGGGATTACAGTGTTTTACCCGACACTGCGAAAAAAGGGCCATTTAAACTGACGGCATTATGCGCGGAACGTGGTTTAATGACCCTTTATACCACGAGCTCGAATTTTTTTCCGGAATTTTTTTGCTCCGACTCGCTTATTTCGAGACTGGATGAAATGGTTGGAGAGGTAATCAATGAACACGCCATACCAAAAGAGAATATTTTTATTGGGGGAATTTCGGCAAGTGGGACCAGAGCGTTAAGATACGCACAATATTGCAGGCAGGGTAAGTCGAAATTCGGGATAAAGATCAGGGGAGTTTTTGCTGTTGATTCCCCGCTTGACCTGGCTCGATTTTACCATTCAGCCGAAAAGAATAAGGCGAATTTTAAGGCGGGAATGCTTTGGGAGGCCGAACTGATGCCCAAGGTATGGCCCCATTATTTTAGCGGATCACCGGATGAATTTCCTAAGGAGTATCTTGATGCTTCCGTTTTTTCTCATCAGGACAGTTTGGGCGGTAATGCTGTTTTTCTGAAGGATTGTGACATCATACTTTACCACGAACCGGACATCGACTGGTGGCTGAAAGAAAGAGGGGCTTCCTATTATGATATAAACTCCTTTGATATTGCTGCCTTCGCGTTAAAACTAGAAATGTTGGGCAACACGAACGTAAAACTTGTTACGACCACAGGGAAAGGATTTGACCGCGACGGAAACAGAAAATGCCATTCATGGACCATCGTTGACGAAGAAGATCTCGTAAATTGGATCACAGATAGAATAGAATGAAAATAGAGGAGTATCCCCTAAATTTTCTACACTCCATGCCCCTTGCAGTACCTTCAGGTTTTTGTGTTTCGACGCTATTTTTTTTTGGAATTTGGAGCTTGGAATTTTAAAGCAGAATCTCCCAATGTCCCGAAAAGCCCGCTATGGTCCATGGTCCATGGTCCATGGTCCATCGTCTATGGTCTATGGTCCTCAACCGTCGACTTCCCCTGAGGAATCTCACACCCATCCGCCCCACAGCACCCCACATTATACACCCCCTGATAAAGGAATAATAATCCGAAAAGCCCCGGCATCCAATCGCGTTGCATAATAGCGGCGATCAGAACGGCCAATCCAAGCGAAACACGAAGGACCCGGGTAAAATTCCAGGCCCTTCTGTTTAACAAATGTGTTCGTTTTAAAAATCGGTTAAACATGCCCGATTTCAAATTTTCCCCTCCAAACTCACCCAGGATCCACCATTATGCACGGTAGTAAAACCATTCGATTTAAGGATTGATTTTGCAGTTGCACTTCGCATGCCCGAAGCACAGCAGGTGATGATAGGTTTGGATTTGTCCTTTAGTCTGTCCATATTTTTTGAAAGGCTGTCTACCGGAATGTTGATAGAACCCTTGATATGACCACCCTGGTATTCGCCTTTGCTGCGAACATCCACAATAACAGCCCCTTGTTTCAGAAGCTCCTTATAATCGACCGCAGGGCCGAATCCGAAAAGAGATTTTAACGCGTTTAACATTTTTGATTTATGATTTATGATTTATGATNNTGATTTATGATTTACTGTGTCCGCCGAAGCTCGTTTACGAAACTAAGTTCAAACACAATTCTGGTGAGCGAAGGCGGACAAGTCCGCTCCCTCGCTCTGACCGCAGGTCCCGCTCCCTCGCTCCCATATTTACAAGCTTTTCAGATAATTAACGTCCAGCCATGACCCGGCATTGACGCAATCTACGCCTTGTTGTTGGAGCATTTGCGTTGCCATTCCGCTTCTTCCACCGGATGCACAGCAGAGGATCAAGGGAGTTTGGAGGCCTTTTACCTCATGGAGGCGATTACCCAGTTCATGAACAGGGATATTTACCGAGCCAACTACATGGCCGCCCATAAATTCTTCGGGGGTACGAACATCCACGATGGTACCCGCATTGGTTTTAATTAAGTGTTCGATTGTCATTGTTTAGTATAATTTAATAGCACAAAGGTCAGGGTAATTTTAAGGGTATCTTGTAACATGAGTCACATTTGGGGTTTCGGGTTTTGGGTTTCGGGTTCTGGGGTTTTGGGAAACTTCTGTGCCCTCTTTCACCCGCCGAAGCCATAATGCATGTTTAGTAGTGTTCTGTATTAGGTTGGCGAAGGAGGGTGTGGCAAAAATTCGGATCTCTATTTGTACCAAAAGCCTGCCATGGTCTACGGTCTATGGTCCACGGTCCTTTTTAACCATTTCCCGAATCAACAGAATTAACTAATTTAGTCCATTCATAAAACCACCTAACGATGGCTGAGAAAAAATCCAAGCTCGTAGTTATAAAAACCAAAGAAACTGAAGCGAATGTGGAGGAATATATCAATACCCTCCCTGACGAACAAAAGCGTAAGGATAGTTTTGTCATCCTCGAAATGATGAAAAAAGCCAGTGGCGTAGAACCTAAAATGTGGGGAAGCGCCGTTATCGGGTTTGGGAATGTCAGGTATAAAAGTCCGAAGACGGGAAGGGAAGTGGACTGGATGCGCATTGGCTTCGCTCCCAGAAAAGCGAATATATCACTGTATTTGGTCATGAACCTCAAAGAACACGGGGCCTTGCTTGAAAAACTCGGCAAGCACAAGACGGGCGTAGGGTGTTTGTATATCAATAAGCTGGCGGATGTTGATACCTCTGTTTTGAAGGAAATGATTGAGGCGTCCGTAACAAAGCACAATTCCTAATCATGAACGACTCCTGGACCGAACGCTGGAATGAGCGCTATAGCAATGCCGAGTACGCCTATGGCACCGAGCCGAATGACTATTTAAAAGAACAACTTGAAAAACAAATACCCGGAAATATCCTTTTTCCGGCCGAGGGCGAGGGCCGCAATGCTGTTTTTGCCGCAAAACTGGGCTGGAAGGTTTGTGCATTCGATATCAGCAGCGAAGGTCAAAAAAAGGCCCTCCGCCTGGCTGAAGCCAATAAGGTTCATATCGATTATCGGGTAGGTGAATTGGAAGAAGGCATGTATGAACCAGGACAATTTGATGCCATGGCGTTCATTTACGCCCATTTCCCGGCAGAGATCCGCCCCGCTTACCACAAGCTCCTCAACACTTTTTTGAGGAAGGACGGCATCCTTATTTTTGAGGCATTCAGCAAAAGGCACCTCGACTATATCGCAAAAAATGAAAAGGTAGGCGGACCCAGGGACCATTCCATGTTATTCTCCATCGAAGAAGTGAAAGCTGAATTCCCCGGCTATTCCTTTCTCGAACTGGAGGAAAAAGAAATTGAACTGAATGAAGGAAGCTTTCATTATGGCACAGGTTCGGTGATTCGCTTTGTGGGGAGGAAGAGGTGAAGACTGGGGTGGAGGCTACAGGGCACAGGGTTCAGGCTTTTATCTGTAGATTTAAGAAGATGCCCGGAATTGATTAAATTGGAGCTTGATTTACTAATCATGGTCATTTCCCTTTATGAGTCGGTATTTTTAGGATTTTTCTGGTACACGATGCTGCTTTTGATCCGTCCGTTTTTTGGCAGATGGAAATGGAAGTATCTGAATGAAAAAACTGACGTTTCCGTCACTCTGCTTCTTCGCCTGGCGGGTTTCGTGTTTCTTTTTTCCTACACCGCCGCGCTGCTTGATTCGGCGAGCGTGGCCCCGGACGGGCCTGCCTATATTCGGGAGAAAATTTTTGGAGAATATGGGTTCTATTTTTGGATCCGGGTGATCACTTTTTTCGGTTTAAGCCAGTTGTTTTGGTTTCGGCAGGTTCGGGAAAGTAAATGGGTCAGGAATTTTATTTCACTCTGTCTGCTGTTTGTCCTTTCTATCGACACATTATCATTGCTATATTTCATGACACAAATAGAATTGATGTCCACCAGGGATACTTTTCAGATCTATTTTGAACCGATCAGATTCGCCGTTATTGGCGGGATCATTAAGTTGATCGTTTTTGTCATTTTAGTGGCTGTTATGAATGCGATGAGAACGAGAAGAACAAATCAAGTGACGAAAGCCGGGCGGGCTGATGACCTTATTTAATCAATAAGTTGTAAATTGGTCATTCAATGATTATTGTAATCTCCTTTGAAATACCTCATCCTACTTATTCAGATTTTAGTCGTTACTGAATCATCCAGTCAGAATTTTAAGGTCAGGTATTCGGAGCTGGGCCTTGGTTCGAACAGCTATTCGAATTATCCGGAGCTACACGTGACAATAAACGATACCCTGCTGGTCTATCAGCACATTTTTACTGTAAGAATATTGGAATTTGATTCTTTGTTCAATGTCGAAAATTGCAGGGGTATAGAGCGATCCACCTACCCGGAAATTCTTGGAAAAGAGTATGACGCATTGAGACAAAGGGGAGATGAACAAATGAATACGGAAAAGCCACCGTTAAGCACCTTAATGGACGGTCTTTACAAAAGCAATCCGAACTCATTCCGAAACAACTTCTATATAAAGATTACAGGCGACACAGTGACTTTGTATGGATGGCAAAGGGGTGTAGACAAGGATACGGTCTACTACAAAAGCAGAACAGTGAACACATCAAAAGAGGAGGGTTGGATAATCTGGAATTTTGATCAATATAAATTTTCTTCAGAACCCATCATCAACGACAATATTGATGGATTCAAAGAGAACAAGAAGATCGATCCATTTACCGGGACCCTCCATAATTATTTTCTTGGAACCTATGCCGAGGGTGTTTTCAAATTGAACGCAACCACGGATAATTACGATAGCCGCGCCGATGTTTTTGAGTTTGAAAAAATTCAATAAAATTATAAGCTTAGATTTAACGTAAAATCGGATAATGGACCAGGACAAATCGACCAGCCTTTTAATCAGACAACTTAGAGATATTCAGTCACATGCTGATAAAATCGTAAATGGCGATTCATCCAGCAGCAATATTGAGACATTCTCCAGGTATTCTATCGAGTTGGTGGCTTATGTGAAAGAGAAAATCGACACTCCGGAAATCTTAAAATTCATAGTAGAGATTCCAACTATCAATTACAAGAAAACGGAAATCAAGTTCTGGCAGTTTTTGATTCTGCCACTTTGGTGGCTGATCCTTTATAAGGACTATCAAATTAGGAACCAGGCGGTACAAGAAATCCGGCACTCCCGCGGAAAATTTGCCACGCTTGAAGTGATGATGAATGATTTGAAAGGGGTCTGAAGAAATACGGAATGCCAGTCATTACATGGGTTAACTGTTAAAGAATATGACCGAATGGGTAAGGCGACCATCATTTATCTTGACACCAGTGTAAGAGATGACTATATTCGTTTTGCTGCATTCAACGGAGGACTATGGTACCTTGCTTCTGTGATTTTCAATTTTTTCTCTTTGCACAAGAAGTGGTTATGCCATCTTTAGCTATTTTTATAAGTCGAATGGAAATCACCCAAACCGTGTAGGCTAATGAGCTCATGGCTGCTTCATTTATGAGTAAAAAACAAAAAATAGAAGTCAAAGGAACCGAAATAACCCTTTTTACCTCTGGGACCGATGATTTTATCAGCCTTACAGATATAGCCAGATTCCGGGATGCGGAACGAAGTGATTATATATTGCAAAACTGGATGCGAAACCGGAGTACCATTGAATTTATGGGCTTATGGGAGTTGTTTTATAACCCGGATTTTAATTCCATCGAATTCGATGGAATTAAAAATATGGCTGGTTCAAACAGCTTTTCATTAACACCGAAAAGATGGATCGAAGCCACAAAAGCCAAAGGTATTATAGCCAAAACAGGCCGTTATGGAGGAACCTTTGCACATAAAGATATTGCCTTTGAATTTGCATCCTGGCTGAGTGCAGAATTTAAGTTTTATCTGATCAGGGAATTTCAACGACTTAAAACTGAAGAAAGCGATCGTCTTACATTGGATTGGAACCTGCAGCGTACCTTAGCTAAGGTGAATTATCAGATCCATACCGACGCAATTAGGGAGAATTTAATACCCAGGGAACTGTTGAAAAATGAAACTTCTCTGATATACGCATCAGAAGCAGATTTACTGAATATGGCCTTGTTTGGCAAAACCGCAACACATTGGCGAAAAGAAAACCCAAATGCTGAAGGCAATATACGTGACCAGGCCACATTGGAACAATTGGTGGTTCTCACCAATCTGGAAAGCCTTAATGCGATGCTCATCCAGCAAGGATTGTCCCAGGGCGACAGGCTAATACAATTGAACAAAATCGCCATTCAACAACTTAAAACGCTTTTGTCGAACAATGCTTTAAAAAAACTGAGATAATATAAACGACAGTCACATTAATTATCTTTATAAATCAATTATTTCACCCATGAAAACCGAAACGCAAAAATTAAAAGACGGCGATCTCTGCACTGTTGTAGCAGGTACCCATACCGGCAAATCGGGTACGGTAAGAGATATAAATACCAGCAAAACAGGTCATATTACGATTNNAAACGGGGTACGTTTTAAGACCCTTGGCAGGAATGTGGTGGTAGAAAAGTGAGAATTATCTGCGATGAAGAGCATATTCATTGGCTTTGTATTGATTTTAGCAAGTGCTATCAACCCAGTTCAGGAGCTTGTCGATCAAAAGACCGTCATTCAAATGTGCATCGATCTTGAAGAATTGCAGCAGTTTTATCATGCTGACAAAATACCAGGCAGAAAACCACTGATCATTTTCAATAACGAGGTTGTTCCGTCCAATTTGGAGCTGATAAAATTTGGTGAACCTGTTGTATTTATGAAGAAGGAAGATCTCTTTTTCCATCAAAAGGAAGCGTTCCTGAACTTTGGAAAATTTGACATAAGCCGGAAAAAAGCTGAAGTTCATTTTGAATATCAGGTTGAAGGTGTGTTCATCGAAGTTGCCTTTGAGAAAAAAGATACGCGTTGGGTGATCAGGAATAAAAAACTGACAGAAAAATAAATTTGACGTTATTTGGTTTAAAAGGAGACCCAGAAAGTAAATAAACCTCTTTTAGTTGATAATACACCATCCCCAATCCAAACCCCATGACCAAATCCCGTTTAGAAGCCTTTAGCGATGGCGTCTTGGCCATCATCATTACCATCATGGTACTGGAATTAAAAGTGCCGCATGAAGTGAGTATACAGGCCTTGTTGGACATCTATCATGTCTTTGTCAGTTATGTGTTTAGTTTTGTTTTTGTAGGGATTTATTGGGGAAACCATCACCATCTGCTGCATACTGTACATCATGTTACACCCAAAATCATCTGGGCCAATATGGGACTCCTGTTTTTTCTTTCGCTGATTCCTTTTACCACCGCCTGGATGGGGGAAAATGAGTTTGAAGGACTTACCGTCGCCTTATACTCCCTTAACCTCTTGTTTTGTGCGGTAGCTTTTTACATCTTACAAACCGTCATCATGGCACATCATTCCCATGGAACAGCCCTGATCACCGCTTTGAAAAAACAGGAAAAAAAGGGGATGCTATCTTTGCTTCTGTACGCTTTGGCCATTGCCGGGGCCTTTTTTTACCCGGTTTTGTCAGGTATCTTTATATTGATTACCGTGGTCATCTGGATCATTCCGGATAAAAACATTGAACGGGCCTTACGGGAAGACTAAATTTAGACCATAGACCATAGCGGGATCTGCTAAGCAGAAGAACCTGTAAATAAACTTAGAACTCGTTTATTTACCGTGTGAAATAAGAGGCCCAGTTAACGCACTCAATAGCTATGGTCCATGGTCTATGGTCCATGGTCTATGGTCCATGGTCAAAAAAAAACCTGACACACGAAGCGTATCAGGTTTTTTTAATGACTTAGGTCTTACTTATTCAGCAACCACTTCCAGGTTAACTTGTACCGAAATTTCACGGTGCAGGTTAATGGTAGCAGTATAGTTTCCTAAAACTTTGATGTCCTGATCGAGAACGATCTTGCGGCGATCAACTTCAAAGCCTTCATTTTTCAAGGCCTGAGAGATCTGCAGGGAAGTGATGGATCCGAAGATCTTATCATTTGCACCGGCTTTCGCGCCAAGTTTCAGGGTGAAACCATTGAGTTTGCCGGCAATTTTATCGGCATCCAGTTTTATTTTTTCTTGTTTGAAAGCCGCCTGACGGAGGTTTTCTTCCAATACCTTTACATTACTCGGATTAGCAACTGCCGCCATTCCTTTCGGGATCAGGTAGTTATTGGCGTATCCGTTTTTTACGGCAACCACATCATCTTTAAATCCGAGTGACTTAACGTCTTGTTTTAAAATAACTTTCATGTCTCGTCCTCCTTATTTTAATGAGTCAGCTACGTAGGGAAGAATGGCAATATGACGCCCTCTTTTAACCGCCTGGGCCACTTTACGCTGGTATTTCAAAGAAGTTCCGGTGATACGACGTGGAAGTAATTTTCCTTGTTCGTTCAGGAATTTCAATAAAAAATCCGGGTCTTTGTAATCGATATACTTGATCCCGTTTTTCTTGAAACGGCAGTATTTTTTCAGTGTTGAACCCGTTGGGGTGGTGTTAAAAAGGAAATTTCCTCTTTTCGTACGTTTAGTCATTAACTTCCTCCTCTACAATTGTAACCTTCGTTCCGGCCGGTGTGGCAGCAACTGCAGTTTTGTTAGACCTGAATTCACCGTTTCTTTTACGGGTGTTGTAAATCATGCCATGTTTGTCAAGAGATACCGTCAAAAAACGCATGATACGCTCGTCGCGTTTTAAAGCCAATTCGAAAGGAGCAACCATGGTTCCGGGTGCTTTGTATTCGAAAATGTGGTAAAATCCAGTTGATTTTTTCTGGATAGGGTAGGCGAGCTTGGTAAGCCCCCAATTGTCCTCGTGGATGATTTCTCCACCGTGCTCTGTGATCAACTCTCTGAATTTTTTGGTAGTCTCTTTCAACTGCTCATCAGAAAGTACGGGTGTTAATACGATCACAGATTCATAGTTTTTCATTTCCATAAATCTAATATTTCCTTAAAAGGGCTGCAAATATAACGAAGAGGATCGAAATAACCAAGTGTACGGGCAAACTCTGGGAGCGAGGGAGCGGGCCTGCGGCCAGAGCGAGGGAGCGAAGGAGCGAAACGGATATCTATTCGCTCCCCCGCTCCCTCCGCTCCTCTGCGCAGCAGACCGCTCCCCGCTCCCGAACTTCTCCACATACTAGTCAATTCCATCCTCAAATAATATATTTGAACCCTCAAGAATTATGGAACAATTCATCGTTTCGGCCAGAAAGTACCGTCCCGGCACCTTTGAAAGTGTGGTGGGACAAGACCATATCACCCAGACCTTAAAAAATGCCATCCGCAACAACCACCTTGCCCAGGCTTTTTTATTCTGCGGACCGAGAGGGGTAGGAAAGACCACCTGCGCGCGTATCCTGGCAAAAACGATCAACTGTTCCAACCTGAAAGAAAATATTGAGCCCTGCAACGAATGCGCGTCCTGTGTTTCTTTCAATAAGAACGGCTCTTTTAATATCTACGAACTCGATGCTGCCTCCAATAACTCGGTAGAGGATATCCGGGCTCTGGTAGATCAGGTGCGTTATGCACCGCAGGGCGCGAAATACAAGATCTATATCATCGATGAGGTGCATATGCTGTCGAATGCGGCTTTTAACGCATTTCTTAAAACCCTGGAAGAGCCGCCTTCTTACGCCATTTTTATCCTCGCGACTACCGAGCGGCATAAGATCCTTCCCACTATCCTGAGCCGCTGCCAGATCTTCGACTTTAACCGTATCAGCATTGCAGCCATGGTCAATCATTTGCAGGGAATTGCTGCAAAGGAGTCGGTTAACACAGAACCGGATGCCTTGCATATCATCGCAGAAAAAGCGGATGGGGCCCTGCGTGATGCCCTGTCTATTTTTGACCAGATGGTGAGTTACTCGGGCTCTGAACTAACTTATGATTCTGTCATTCAAAACCTCAATATCCTTGACTATGATTACTTTTTCCGCACGATAGATATGGTGATGGAGGAGGATACGGCCAATTTGCTTTTGTTGATGGATGAAGTGGTGAAAAAGGGTTTTGATCCCCATTTGTTCCTGGGCGGACTCTGTGATCATATCCGGAATCTCCTCGTCTGTAAAGACGAAAAAACCCGCAGCCTGCTTGAAGTTGCCGAATCGGCTGCCCTTCGTTATGCCGAACAGAGCAACAAGATTTCCACTTCCTTTTTGTTTAACGCCCTGCAAATTGCAAGTAACTACGATGCCTCGTACAAAGCAGCCCGTAACCCGCGTTTGCATGTTGAACTGGCCCTGCTCAAACTGGCCAACCTCAACCGGGCTATAAAACTGGCATTGAGTCCGGTACCCCCTGCTGCCGAGGAAAAAAAAACTCCACTAAGTAAGGATAAAGTTGCAGAACCGGTTAAAGAAGCCCCAAAAGCAGAAACAAAGCTTCAAACAGAGGAAGATAAGCCAATTAAAAAAGTTCCGGAAGCACCCAAATCATCCATACCCAATATCAACCTGAGCTTTACGCCCGGTGTAACCAAACCCGAAGCGAAAAAACCCGATACAAACCCGAATGCCGTAAGCGCTCCGGATACCCAGGGAACTGCCCGGGTGCCTTTGAGTATGGAAAAAGCCACTTCCATCTGGCTGGAGTTTGCCGATGGAATGGAAAAGCAGAAAAAAATGAGCCTCGCCACCGGCATGCGACAGGCTGATATATCCCTGGATAACAAGCAGATACGCGTCGTGGTGGCCTCCAAACATGTGGCCGATTATATCGTGGAAGTGAAACCCGAACTGATCGCCTACCTGAACAGCCGTCTCGAAACCGAAGTGACCGGTGTGCATGTAGAGGTAGGAAAATCAAAAGTAGAATCTGCTGCTCCTTATACCCTGGAAGAACGACTGAATCATTTGGTACAGGGGAATCCCGCTTTGCCTGATTTTATGAGGAAACTGGGGTTGGAGCTGGATTATTAGACTCTGTTGCTCGAAGATTTTGTAAAGTAGGGGACTTGTCGAATTCACCGAATGCGAAGGAGGGTTCAGGGTTATGGGTTCAGGGTTCAGGGTATTTTGTCGTAATAGCTTGAAATTTGGAGCTTGGAATTTCGTTCTCCATAACCCGAAACCCATAACCCATAACCCCTTTTTTCAATCAAAATCCGGTTCCAGGTCAATACTCAGCGCACACTTAAAATGCCCTTTCGGACAAGCCATATATCCATGCAAACCACAAGGGCGGCAGTCAAGTTCGAGGGGAGTTTGAATCACCTGATGGTCGTCGCTTAAAGGACCGAAGCCAAATTCTTCAACAGTAGAACAGAATATTGCCCGTGTAGGAGCATTCATGGCTGAAGCGATGTGCATAGGACCGCTGTCGTTGGTATAATTGAGCATGGCTCCCTTCATCAGGGCGGCAGTTTCCAATAATGCCAGTTCACCGCATAGGCGATGAAAGGTGACCAGATCATTTTTTGTTTCGCTGACAATTTCCTCCTGCAGTGCCCTGTCGTTTGTCCCGCCGATGATGGCCACCACCATCGGCTCTTTGATCTTGTTTAAAAATTCGACCCATTTTTGTTTCGGCAATTGTTTGGTAAACCAAACCGAAGCAGGAGCAATGGTAATATAGGGTTCATGCTGGTATTGCCTTACCCGGTCGAAATGCACCTGTTGGGGATAAAGTTTCGGGTGAGGGTCGCCGGTTGCGCCGTTTTTTCCTTCTTTGTTTTCAGCTTTTACCAGCGCATTATTCCGCAATACCTCATGTTGGGTATAGGTATGGTGGACGCTTTTTGTAAACAGGAACGACAGAGGATTTTTATTAAATCCGATCCGTTCTTTTGCTCGTGAAAATCCGGTCAAAAACCCTGTTGAGGCAAAACGCTGCAGGTTAATAACCTTATCGTAACGCTGCTTCCGGATCCTTTTTAAGAGCTTAAAGAGGTTTTTGTATTTCCCATTCTTTTTATCCCAAATCAACAAGTGACGAATAAAGGGATGCCCTACAAATAAACTTTCATGCCCTTTCCTAACCAGATAATCGATCTGGGCATTCGGATACTGGGTGTGCAACTCTTCCAGCACAGCCGTTCCAAGAATGGCATCGCCTAAAAATGCGGTTTGTATAACGAGGAACTGGGACACCTATTTTTGATTTATGATTTGTGATTTATGATTTACTGTGTCCGCCGAAGCTCGTGCGTTCCTTCCGGGTTAATAGAAGTTCCATGAGCGCAGGCGGATGATTTGAAGTCAGCTCGAGCTGCCGGGTATACCCTTTAGCTTTTCCCAAAACTCCAACGGCGAGTCGAGAGCTATATGGATTGAAGTTTCTGCTCCGTCTGTCGCACTTCCTCCTCGCTCAGTGTGACAGACCATTTCACCCCGTTATCTCCTCACCCCCTCATCTCCTCATCTCCTCACCCCCTCACCACTCAATCCTCCCTACCTCCTTACACCGCCACACTATGCTCCCTCAAGGCATCATTCAAACTCGTCTTCAGGTCGGTACTTGCTTTTCTCCTACCGATAATCAACGCACAAGGTACCTGAAAATCACCTGATGGAAAAGATTTGGTATACGATCCCGGAATAACAACAGATCTTTCAGGAACATATCCTTTGCTTTCCACTGGCGTTGATCCGGTTACGTCAATGATCTTCGTGCTTTGGGTGAGGGTTACCCCGGCGCCCAAAACGGCTTCTTTTCCAATACGAACTCCTTCAACAACAATACAGCGCGAACCTATAAAACAATCGTCTTCGATGATCACCGGAGCGGCTTGTACGGGCTCCAGAACGCCACCTATTCCCACACCACCACTTAGGTGAACGTTTTTTCCGATCTGTGCACAGGAGCCCACCGTAGCCCAGGTATCGACCATGGTGCCGCTGTCAACATAGGCGCCGATATTCACATAACTCGGCATCAGGATCACTCCGGGAGAAATATACGCGCCATAACGGGCTACGGCATGGGGAACTACCCGTATGCCCAGCTCTGCATAATTGCTTTTTAATTTCATCTTATCGTGAAACTCCATCGGACCGGCGTGCAGGGTTTCCATTTTTCGTGTAGGAAAATACAAAATCACGGCTTTTTTGACCCATTCATTCACCTGCCAGCCGCCCTGGATGGGTTCGGCAGTGCGCAATTTTCCCTTGTCGAGCAGTTCGATCACTTCTTCTATCGTCTGCAAAGTGGCGCTATCCTTCAATAAATCCCTATTTGACCAGGCGGCTTCAATAGTCTCTCTCATTTTTTGCATGGGCAGTTTATTTGGGGCAAATTTGTGACATTCCAACGAGGGAGGCAACAAAACATGGCCATTAGAAGCAGTAGAAAACCAACGATCATCCAAAGAACCGCCACACCGGAGGATTTTGGCGAAATTATTAAACTTTCCAAAAAGTGTTTTCCGGAACAGGAACCCTGGTCTGTAAACATGCTGGAAAGTCAGTACAGGGTCTTTCCTGAAGGCATGCAGATCATCGAATTTGAGGGTGAAATTGTGGGCTCAGCCACCAGTTTGATCGTAGATATGGAAGAATACGACGACAACCATTCCTGGTCGGAAATATCCGACAATGGGTTTATCACCAACCATGACCCTGAAGGCGATACCCTTTATGGAATAGAGGTCATGGTACATCCGGATTATCAGGGACTCAAAATTGGCAGGCGTTTGTACGAGATGCGCCGTGAATTATGTGAAGTGCTAAACCTCAAACAAATTCTGATAGGCGGACGTTTGCCGAATTATCATATCTATTCGGATGAACTTGGGGTAAGAGCCTATGTAAAACGGGTGGTCGATAAAAAAATAAAAGATTCGGTGCTCACCTTTCAGATCTCGCAGGGTTTTTATATCCGCAAGATCATTAAAGATTACCTCCCCAACGACCACGAATCGGAAGGCTATGGGGTATTGATGGAATGGACCAATCTGGATTATGTTCCGGAAACCCCCGGCCGCCAGATCATTACCAAAAAAGTACGGGTTTGTTGCATTCAATACGAAATGCGGAAGATCACCAGCTTTGAGGATTTTGCCACCCAATGCGAATATTTTACGGATGTGGCTTCCAATTACAAGTCTGATTTTGCCCTTTTTCCGGAATTATTTACTACCCAGTTGCTTTCTTTTATGGATGCCCACGATAAAAGCGTGGAGGACAGCATTCGTGAACTCGACAATTTTACGGATGATTATATCACCCTCTTCTCCCGTTTATCCGTTGAATACAATATCAATATAGTAGGAGGGACGCATCTTACCGTGGAAGGCGGGAATTTGTTTAACGTAGCCTTTTTGTTTAAACGCGATGGTACTTTCGAAAAACAATATAAAATCCATATTACCCCCAATGAAGCCAAATGGTGGGGGGTAAAAGCCGGAAATGAGATCAAGGTATTTAATACGGATTGTGGTAAAGTGGCCATCAATATTTGTTACGATATTGAATTCCCTGAAATTGCCCGGATCCAAAATGCCAAAGGAGCCCATATCATCTTTGTTCCCTTTTGTACCGATGAGCGCCACGGTTACCTGCGTGTTAAACTTTGTGCGCAAGCCAGGGCTATCGAAAATCAAATGTATGTGGCAACTGCCGGAACCATTGGAAATATTCCTTCCGTTGAAAATATGGATATCAATTACGCCCAGTCTGGAATTTATACCCCGGCCGACTTCGCCTTTCCTCCCGATGCCATAGCCGGAGAATGCAGTCCGAATTTGGAAACGGTAGTTATTGCCGACCTTGACCTGGCTTCTCTTGAACGTACACGTAAATCCGGTACCGTTCAAAACTGGAGAAATCGCCGAAATGACCTTTACGAAATCGTAGAAATAGAATAATTTTCCATCCAAATGAAAAACCGTCTTAACATCAACCTAAACCTCGGTCTCGTCCCCGTCCTTATCCTGTTCTTTTCCTATTCTTCCTCTGTCGCCCAAAAAGTATTCAGCATTGAAGACGCTGTTACCCTGGGTAAAGGTGCTGTTCTGGCCCCAAAAACGCTCAGCGGACTGAGTTGGATACCGGGAACACATACCCATTATCATTATGCCAAACAAAACGACACTTCATGTATCGTTTTTTATGATGTTGATAAGCGTAGTGCGGATACCTTAAACCTGGCACGAATTAACTTCGCTTTAAAGCAGTACAATGGCATGCATCGCCCTACCCAGCCTCCTCTCGACGACCTTAAATCCGTTCCCTGGATTCAAAGTTGGAAAAATGAACGTTTGTTCCGCTTTCAATCCGGACAGGTTGTTTTTCTGTATGATATAAAGGGAAGGCAACTGAGTGCAGAACATGGTTTGGAAGGAGGTATGGAAAACAAGCTGGTTCATGCCGAAACGGGTCATATAGCTTATACGACAGGGCAGAACGTGTTTGTTAAATTCGTAGGAGCAGTTCCCTTGCAAATCACTTTTGATTCCACTGAAGGAATCGTAAACGGAACAGCCGTGCACCGCAACGAGTTTGGCATTCAAAGCGGCCTGTTCTGGTCGGATGAGGGAAGACGTTTGGCTTATTATCGGATGGATGAGTCGATGGTTACCCAATATCCGGTTTATGATATCGATAAAATGCCTGCCCAGGGGAATTTTGTTCGCTACCCCTTTGCCGGAGCTACTTCGCATGAGGTGAGTGTTTGGGTTTTTGATTCAAAAACACAAAAGAAGACCAAAATTAAAACAGAGGGTCCTGTTGAGCAGTACCTGACCAATATTTCCTGGGACCCATCCGGAAAATTCATCTATATCGCAGTCGTTAACCGGGCCCAGGACCATATGTGGCTCAATAAATACGATGCGGAAACGGGAGATTTTATTTTCACCCTGTTCGAAGAAAAACACGAGAAATATGTAGAACCCGAAAACCCCATGTTTTGGGTCGATGATAATTCCTTTATCTGGCAAAGCGAAAGAGATGGTTTTAACCACCTTTACCACTATAGCAAAGACGGAATACTGCTCAAACAACTTACCTCCGGGAACTGGCTGGTAAGCAGTTTGCTGGGCAAAGACAAAAAGGGGAAAAACCTCTTTTTTATGGCAACCAAACAAAGCCCGCTGAACAACAACCTGTACCAGGTCGAGCTCAAAAGCGGAAAAATCACGGAAATCACTTCGGAAAGTGGCGTACACACCTGTCGGGTAAGTGAAGACGGGACCTATGTTTTGGATATCTACAGCAACGCAGGTACCCCCAACATAGCCCAGCGGATTTCCCTTAAAGACGGAGCGAAGACCATCCTCCATAAAGCGGCAAATCCATTAACAG
>DQHT01000021.1 GCA_003531115.1 Bacteroidota bacterium
ATGCTGGTCATCGGCACTTCTTTTTCCAACTCCAGCCTTCTTCCGCTTGTTTGAACCGGCTCTACAGGATAACTGTTCGAATTCACTGGTCCGGAAGGAATATCACCAAACCATTTGTTTACCAGCGTTTTGCAGTTTTCAAAAGAAACGTTTCCCGCAATGACTAAAATGGCATTTGAGGGATTATAAAAACGTCCATAAAAAGAAAAAAGGTCATCGAGGCTTACTTTTTCAATATGAGCCAACTCCTTTCCTATCGTGGCCCAGCGGTATGGATGCGTGGTATAAGCCAATGGGCGAAAATGTAACCAGATATCTCCATAAGGTTGATTCAGGTAACGCTGTTTAAATTCTTCCATCACCACTCCTTGCTGTACCTCCAGGGTTTTTGGGGTCAGGTTGAGTTGGAACATCCTGTCGGATTCCAACCATAAGGCGGTTTCAATGTTTTCTGCGGGCAGCGTTACATAATAGTTGGTGATATCATTGCTGGTAAAGGCATTGTTTTCACCGGATGCGCGTTGCAGGGGCTCATCATAGCTGATCGCATTTTTCGAACCGCCAAACATGAGGTGCTCAAATAAATGGGCCATGCCGGTTAATTCCGGTTCTTCGTCCCGGGCACCAACGTTGTACAGGATGTTAACNNGAGGCTTTTAGTCCTGAAATAAAAAATACCCGCCGCTTCGTGTGCATTGTCGTAATTTTGTAGCGTGAATAAACGAAATAAACCCAACGAGAGGAAAAACACTGGTAAAAGAGTGTCTTCTAAAGATTCCTCCCGTCCAAACTCTGACCGAAGGGATTCGGACAAAGGAACCCGTAACAGGACAAAAGACGATGACAGTGCCCGTCCGGCAAGAAAAGATTCAGACGATAAACCATACAGCGGCCCGAAACGCTCCGGCGAAAGAGAGGGCGGAAGCAGCTATGGCGATAAGAAAAAATCCTTTGGTGGCCCAAAACGCTTTGAAAAAAGCAGGGACAAAAAGGATGGGGATAAAACTTACA
Organism: Bacteroidota bacterium; assembly: GCA_003531115.1. GTDB lineage: Bacteria > Bacteroidota > Bacteroidia > UBA8524 > UBA8524 > UBA8524. The sequence continues at coordinate 1,012 of DQHT01000021.1, forward strand.
GCGACCGGAAAAAATCAGTAAGCGGCCCCCGGAAATTTGACGACAAAAAAGATGGTGAAAGCCGGTATGGGGATAGAAAAAAATCCTTCGGAGGTCCGAAACGTTTTGACAGGGGAGAAGGCGATAGCCGTTTTGGTGACAAGAAAAAATCCTTTGGCGGCCCCAAACGCTTTGATAAACCAGAAGGAGACAGCCGCTACGGCGACAAGAAAAAATCATTCGATGGCCCGAAACGCTTTGATAAACCAGAAGGGGATAGCCGCTTCGGTGACAGGAAAAAATCATTCGATGGCCCAAAACGCTTTGCAAAAAGCGAAGACAAACGAGATGGCGATGACCGCAAGTCGTATAGCGGACCGAAAAAAAGGGATACCGACAAATCCGATAGCCGTGGCGACAGGGAAAACAGAGGCGAAAAAAGAAATTATGATAAACCACGTTCCGATGACCGTGGTGATAAAAGACGTCCTGTTTCCCGCGACAGAAGAGAGCCGGAGGAAAAAAAAAGACCGCGCACAAGCAAATTCAACGAAAAAGATCAGGAGCTGATCGGTAACTGGCGCAACGATCGTCCCGTGGATTCAGAAATTCGCGACGAACGCAAACGCAAGGAAGTTCAATCCATCACCGAAGAAACCCGATTAAATAAATTCTTAGCCAACTCAGGTTTATGTTCCCGCCGCGATGCGGATGAATTTATTGAAAACGGAGCGGTGAGTATCAATGGAGAAATCGTCAAGGAACTTGGCGTGAAAGTGATGCCCGGAGACGAGGTGCGTTTTAAAGGAAGGCTGATCCTCCCTGAAAAACCCGTCTATATTTTGATGAACAAACCCAAAGACTGCATTACCAGCTCGGATGATCCTGATGGTCGCAGAACGGTTTTGGATATCATTGGCGAATCGGTGGAAGAACGCATTTTTCCCGTTGGCCGACTCGACAGAAATACCACCGGGGTGCTTTTGTTAACGAACGATGGCGACCTGGCTCAAAAATTAACGCACCCTTCCTACGGCGTCCATAAAATTTATAAAGCGGATCTCGACAAGCCTATGAATGCTGACGATTTTGCCAGACTTCAGGCGGGAGTTGAGCTGGAAGACGGGTTTATTCAGCCGGATGAGGTGGCCTATGTCGACGAATCCAGACAGGTTATCGGTCTTGAGATCCATTCCGGAAAAAACCATATTGTTCACCGTATGTTTAACTCCCTGGGATACATGGTTGAAAAACTTGATCGGGTATCCTTTGCGGGATTATCCAAAGACGGCTTAAAACGTGGAGACATTCGTCACCTTACCGAAAAAGAGCTGCTGACCCTGAGAAAATCAACGGGAAAACAAAAAGCTTAGATCTGCACTTTCGGCAATACCGACTGGTAGAGTGCCTCGTAAGTTAACAGAACCGTTTTGATGTCAAATTTATGGGCGTGCTGAAGGGCATTGGCTTTGAATTTAGCCAACCTTTCATTGTCGCTTAGAATGTACAGGGCGTTTTTTGCCATGTCATCCACATCTCCAACATTGGAATTAAATCCGGTTAAACCATGCTCATTCACTTCGGGGATCCCGCCACTGTTGGTAGCGATCACAGGAACCTGACAGGCCATGGCTTCCAGGGCTGCTAAACCAAAACTTTCGGTTTCGGAAGGGAGGATAAACAAGTCGCATACCGACAGAATTTCTTCAACCATGTCCTGTTTTCCCAGAAAAGTGACACGGTCGCAGATGTCTAGGTCGCGGCAAAGTTTTTCGATATGCATCCTTTCCGGACCATCACCGATCAGCAGGAGTTTAGAAGGAATTTTCTCCATCACCCGGTTAAAAACATGGATAACGTCTTCCACCCGTTTCACCTTCCTGAAATTGGAGGTGTGCACGAGGATACGTTCGCCCTGCGGAGCAATAGCCGTTTTAAAATGTTCCTTGGGTTTTTTGCTAAAGCGGGTAAAGTCGATGAAATTCGGGATAACATGGATGTCTTTTTCAACGTGAAAAAAGGCATAAGTCTGATCCTTAAGGCTTTGCGAAACACTGGTTACCGCATCCGATTCGTTTATGGAATAGGAAACTACCGGCTCGTACGTAGCGTCTTTACCAACCAGGGTGATGTCGGTACCATGCAGGGTGGTGACAACCGAAATATGCTTCCCTTTTTTGGCAAGAATATTTTTCGCCATTATGGCAGCAGAAGCATGCGGAATCGCATAGTGCACGTGGAGAATATCCAGATTCGCAAAGAGAGCAATATCAACAAGTTTACTTGCGAGCGCTGTTTCATAGGGCGGGTATTCAAAAAGCGGGTAGTTGCTCACCGTTACTTCGTGATAGAAGAGATTTTCCGAGAAGAAGTCGAGACGCGCAGGGCGGGAATAGGAAATAAAATGAACCTGATGACCCTTTTCTGCCAGAGCCTTTCCCAATTCTGTTGCAACAACTCCGCTACCTCCGAAGGTAGGATAACAAACAATTCCGATATTCAACATAGTACCCAATAAACTTAAGACTTTTTAAAATAGTTTTGTTCGATGGAAAATAGATTATCCGATGAATATTTTATGCAACAAGCCTTAAAGCTGGCCCAACGTGCTTTTGATGAAGACGAAATTCCCGTTGGGGCTTTGGTGGTTTGCGACAACAAAATTATCGGAAAAGGATATAACCAAACAGAACGATTAAATGATGTCACAGCTCATGCCGAAATGTTGGCTTTAACGGCCGCCTTTTCTGCATTGAATTCGAAATACCTCAAAGAGTGTACCCTGTATGTTACCCTCGAGCCCTGTGTCATGTGTGCCGGTGCTTTGTATTGGTCGCAGATCAGTCGCGTTGTTTTTGGTGCTTTTGACGAAAAACGTGGTTATCAGCAGGTTAAACCGAATTTATTGCACCCGAAAACCGAATTGATAAACGGGGTTTTGGCTGCTGAATCCGAACGTTTGCTCAAAGAATTTTTCGCGAACAAAAGGAAATAAGAGCCAAAGTTTCAGGACGGAACGGCAGACTTTATTCTTTTCTCCCCCGAATTGCGCGATAAAAACTATTTTTGTGCCTTATTTACTACCCTTGAATTTTCACGAATTTTCTTTTACTGATAAACTGCTGGATGGATTGGACGCCATGGGATTCGAAAAAGCGACCCCCATTCAGGAACAGGCTATCCCACTTGTTCTTGAGGGGCGCGACCTCATCGCCTGCGCACAAACCGGTACCGGCAAAACAGCAGCCTACCTTCTTCCTATTTTAAGCAAGCTCACCCAGACAGAAGGGGATAAGGTGCGGGCGCTCATTATCGCCCCAACCCGCGAGCTGGTTCAGCAGATCGACCAACAGGTGGAAGGATTTGCTTATTTTCTCGGCGTGAGCTCTATTCCCGTTTTTGGTGGAGGGGATGGATCAGCCTACGAACAACAGCGCCGTGCCTTTGATACCGGCGCGGATCTGGTTATAGCCACCCCGGGACGATTGATCTCCCACTTAATATCCGGCACCGTAGACATGAGCGCTTTGGAATTTCTGGTGCTCGACGAGGCAGATCGTATGTTGGACATGGGCTTTTATGAAGATATCGAAAGGATCATTCAAAAACTCCCCACTACCCGCCAAACACTGCTCTTCTCGGCAACCATGCCACCGCGGATACGTGATCTGGCTGCGAAAATTTTAAAAGATCCGGCACAGATCAGCCTGGCTATTTCAAAGCCAGCCGCCAATATCGTACAACAGAGTTACCTGGCTTACGATACCCAAAAAACGCCGCTCTTGCAAAAGATCCTGAGTTCATCCGACTTCCAGAGCGCCTTGATCTTTACCTCGACCAAAGACAAAGCCAAGTCGCTCGAGAAGGAAATGATCCGTTCCGGATTTGAGGCACGTGCTATCCACTCCGACCTCGACCAAAAACAGCGGGAAGAAGTCATGCTGGCTTTTCGTAACCGGCAGTTGAAATTCCTTATTGGGACAGACATCGTTTCCCGGGGAATTGATGTTGACGGTATCGAACTTGTTGTGAATTATGATGTCCCTCCGGATCCTGAAGATTATATCCATCGTATCGGCCGTACTGCCCGGGCAGAGAGGAATGGAATAGCCATTACGTTTATATCGGATAAGGACGGGTTCAAATTCAAGAAGATCGAAGAACTGATCGAAAAAGAGATCCCTAAATTCCAGGTTCCGGCCTCCTTAGGCGAGTCTCCGGTTTTGAGCACCCGCCCCGTTGGTGGTGGCGGCCGTGGTGGCAAAGGTGGTGGCTTCAAAGGCAAGCCGAAAAGGAGAAACTAAGCCGCTATCCGGAAGAGAGTATCCGCTCTGTTTCCAGATCCTCCCAATGTTTTTTGATCCAATTTGCACGCACTATGCCGATTTCCCGGTAATCGACCTCTTCTGGTAAGCGCTCTTTGATCGAAGACAGCAGGTCCAGTCCGTATTGATCCAGAACCTTGTTGATCTCCCGTATCCTTTCATCGCGTAATATGTCGTGTGGATCTAATTCTCCATCAAAAACAAAACCTTCCAGGTGCCGGTAGATCGTGTTGAGGGCAAAGCCGGTTTTTTCTGCAATTTCTTCGGGCTTGTGCCCTCTCTTAAATAAATAGAAACTGTCTCCCGCATTTTTAGAGCTCCTGATTTTGATCAGGTCCAAACGTGCCTGTTCAAGTATCCGGTCTTTGCCTGTTTCCCTGATAATGCGGAGAATTTCTTTGCCATAGCGCTCAACTTTTAGTTCACCAAAACCGGTTATTTCATTGAGAGTGACCAGTGTATAGGGCTTTTTTGTGACAAGTTCTTCCAGGGTGGCATCGTTAAAAATGATATATGCCGGAACCGATTCTGCTTTTGCTCGATTAACCCGCCATTCTTTTAGCGCATTTCTAAGCCGTAATTCTTCCTCGGCATGGGCAGCTGTTTTGGGTTTGGTACTCACCGTTACGGATGCTGCCCGTTCCAGGCTCGCTTTCCATTGCATACCCATGTGGGTAACGCGCAGATCGCCTTTGTAGGTGTCAACATAATCCTGCTTTTTAAGCATGGAGAGTGTGGCTTCCCAAACATTCAGCGCCTTGCTTTTCCCTTTACCCCGCAGCGGATGGATCTGCAGGGCATTGGGCAGACTTTCGGTATGGGTGTCCATAATGAGTTTGAACAATTGATCCTCGGTACACTTCGCCCGAAGGCTGCCCAATACCTGGATCAAAAAGAGGCCGTCTTCAGCCGAGTGGGCGGTTGCCTTGGCAGATTCATAAGCACAGTTATCGCAATGATTGCAGTGCTCAACAGTTTGTTCATCAAAATAATTCAGGATATTTTTTCTTCTGCAACTGCTGCTTTCAGCAAATTGGGCCATTTCTTCCAGTTTCTGAAGCATCTCGTTTTTATGCTTTTCATTCTGGCTGTTATAGATGAAAAAGCGGAGTCGGTTAAAGTCTCCCGGCGTGTGCAACAACAGGGCTTCACTGGGCAGCCCGTCGCGCCCGGCACGACCTGTCTCCTGATAATAACTTTCCATGTTTTTGGGCANNCCTGGCGCTGATCCCTGTCCCTTTTCTCCATTCCCGCATGGTAGGCCAGGGCATTGTAACCCATCATGTTCAGGGATTCGGCCAGTTTTTCGGTGTCTTTTCGTGCAAGACAATAGATGATGCCGCATTCCTCCTTTTTATTCTCCAGATAGGAGTCGAGCTGGCGGAGCAGGTCGGCACGGTAGCTTGCCCGGTAGTAGATATTGGGCCGGTCGAAACTACTCAGGAATACCTGAGCTTTAGGGATATGGAGTTTTTCAAGGATATCCTGGCGGGTTCGAACATCGGCCGTTGCAGTAAGCGCAATGATGGGTACCTCGGGGAAGCGTGTTCGAAGTTGACCCAGCGTCAGGTAATCTTCCCGGAAATCGTGGCCCCAGTGGGAAATACAATGTGCTTCATCAATGGCAAAGAGGGACAAGGGATGCTTTTTTAGTTCATCAATAAAGGGGGAGCTGCTGTGGAAAAGGCGTTCCGGACTGAGGTAAAGTAATTTGAGTTGGCCATTTTTTAGTTCCTGCAAAACCAGCGTTTTTTCCCGTTCGCTGACATTGGAATTGTAGGTTCGGGCCTGAACGCCGTTGGAACGCAGGCCATCGATCTGGTCTTTCATTAAAGCGATCAATGGGGAAATAACCACAGTAAGTCCGGGCAGACTCAGGGCGGGCAATTGAAAACACAAGGACTTGCCCGCGCCGGTGGGCATGATAGCCAGGCTGTCTTTTCCCTCAAGAATATGGGAGATAACTTCTTCCTGTTTGCCGCGGAATTCAGAAAACCCGAAAACGCTCCGCAGCAGGTCATTCGATTTTGTCATGATAGGATATTTGGTTCGCTGACAAAATTCGGGAAGCTGTTTGGACCGATCCCTACTTTAAACGTTTATAAACGGATATAAATGTTTGGAAATGGTTTAGGGCTTTTCCTTTAAAAGAATCTCCATGAGCTGGAGAATGCGGTTTGTCTGTAAATCAATATTTTTAACGGCAAAGATCCATTTGACATATTCCCTTTTTTTGCCCGTAGTAAGTTTGATAAAACGCCGATAGGCAAGTTCATCGGCTTTCAGGCTTTCCAGAATTTCTTCCGGGACTTCGAAGATTGAATCATCTGGAAACAGCACAACCTTCACATAATCACCGGCCTGTTTGTTTATTATTTTTCGGATAGCCGCTTTTACAGGAAGGAAAAGCTGACCTCCTTTCATGGGGGCAAGACTAAAATCGTTGATCGCATACCCGTCTATCGTCCCTTTCACTTTCACCCAGCCAAACCCGCTTCTTTTCACCGGAAGATTATTGGGCACCGCTGCATAGGTCCAGCCCCCTTTTCCGGGATATTTTTCAAGGAGCAATTCGGCGTCGACGATGGGCTGTTTCATTTCGGACGGAAGCTATTTTTCGTTCAAATAAATGTCAAAAATCAGACTCAGATTTCCCTTTATATCTTCGGGGGAGAGTGTTAAGATCCGAAGTTTTGCTTTGTCCTGGGAAGCCCAGGGATCTTTGGCAATATGGGGGTCACCCTGAAAATAAATCTGGGAGATCAGCTCTTTGCTATTTGGTGCCGTAACCCGGTAGTGGATATGAGCCGGACGGTACAATTTCCCATTCAGGTATTTACCCGGCAGGATGGTAGTAAAAGCGTATTCCCCATTTTCGTTGGTTTTCAAACTGGCACGCTGTCTGAATTCCGGCGTATCATTATCGTATTCCCCTTCGGTGTTGCAATGCCAGATCTCAACAAGTGCACCTTTGATCACCGTTACACAGTCTGATTTAAAGACCCTTCCCTTCAGCGTGATTTTAGTGCCCTTCAATCCATCGTAGGTTAAATCGGAGCGTATAGGCGCATTGGGCCTGTAAAAGGGCCCCAGGATGTCGTTCGTGGTGTCGCAGTCGCCGGTAAATTGTCCGTCAGAGTCCTTAACGATAAATCCGAAGCTGCTTAGTGCGAAGGCAGATAGAGAAGTGTTGCGAATAAAATCTTTTCTATTCATACATATTGGGCTTAAAAAGGGGAAACTACCCAATAGTTATGCCCCAACCGCTTTCAGGGCTTCATAAACCAAAAAGGCCGGCCAGACTAGCGCCTTCAGAAAGCCGACTAGCCCCATCCAAAACCCGGTGGCATTGGAAATAAAGTAGATCGCCGCTCCGATAAGGCCCAGTCCGTAGACCGCATTATTCGGTGCATGTGTTTGAAATTCTTTTTTCATGGTTGGTGTTTTTTCGAAGATAGGGATATGGGGTTATTTTAGGGAGAATGTTATACGTCATTTTTGTAACTTGTCTTGTTGATTGTGAATGAGAAACGGATTTTAGTTAAAATATAAAAGATGAATTCCAAAAGAAAAAAAATCAGACCCGATGAGCTTTCACCTAGGGTTCGAAAACTCAGAGGGATATTGAAAATCGAGAAAAATTTTGAATACAAGGAAATTTTAGTGGAAGAATTGGCGAAGAAATATCGCGTTTAAGCTATTTATCGACAGAGTAGAAATAATTACACGGAATGTCAAGGATTATAAAAACGCCCCTATTTCTGTTTTGACCCCTTTGAATTTCCTAAAAATGACAGATGAATTTGGAAGATAAAGAGGTGGTTTGTTGCGATGTTAGCTTTTTGTCAGCTCTCCTTAAGTGCTTCAATTCGCTTTCTCGTTATTTCAATCATACTCTGAAGGTACATGATTCCAAGCATGTTACCTGAAAAACCACGGGATTCTTCTTTGCTGGTATTTCTTCTTTCCAGTACCCAGGATGCTTGTTCTTGTTTTAAAACAGTCTGAAGTGAATCTGATAAAGGGATTAATTTCAATACAAAAGTGGCATTCAGGATCGAGTCTGCTTTTTGAAATTCCAGATTAAGGCAAACTCTCATTTCCAGAGTTGAGCCGGCTTGGCTGTCACATTTGACTTGATCCGAATATTTCATGTAGGACATCATTCTCAACCGAGAAGCGTCCGTCGTGTCCTGGCTAAAAAGACCGGTACAAATGAATAGGGAGAATAGGAGAAGAAGGAGGCGCATGGTTTGGAAGGAGATTCAATGTAGGGAATTAAGACGGCTTAATGTAAAATAGGACAACAGAAAAGTGTCTAAACCTCCCGGTTGATTACCCTTCCAGTAGACAGGCTCATCTACACCATTAAAGAGAATCAGCCCCTGTTCTGAGGGCAATTGAGTTCTTTCGACTGGAAATGAATCGGTTCCAGTAACGAAAACGAGTTGGTCTTTTAAAAGATTAATATTCTCACGCTTGATTTTCGTCTCCGGGTCGAATTGATAAATAGTCAGGCCGCAATAACCCTGAAAATCAGATAGATCGTAGTATAGTTGTTTGTCATTTTTTCTTTCGTAATGATCGTACTTGATCGCAATAGAGTCGATGAAGTTTGTGATAATTACAGACGATTGAAACAATGAATAATTCTCGAGTATTCTATGAGATTTTGGTAATGTTATCGGTTGATCATTTTTAATCTCCACAGGTTGGTTGGCATTGCAACTACAAATTGCTATTGTCAGTAATACCGGAAAGGAGAGTAATTTCAAACGGAAGGGTGTTTATTCGGAGTAAATTTAGCATGAAGCAATCAAAAAACGGAAATAATCGGGTTTCTGTCTCCAAGTCTCCAGGTCTCCTCGTCTCCCTCCCTCCTCACACCCGGATGGCTTTTTCAGGCCAAAGTCTATATTCACCGCGCCAAAGCAACCGGGCCTGCGGCCCTGAAAAGCTTTGACGCTATGTGTCATTTATGACTTTTCTTTTCATCTCCAAGTCTCCTCGTCTCCAAGTCCCCTC
>DQHT01000130.1 GCA_003531115.1 Bacteroidota bacterium
CGCAATTGTTTGAAGTTTTTCCAAATGAAGCGCACAAAGCATTGGTGGCGTTAGAAAAAAAATATCAGGTAAATATTATCACCCAAAATGTCGACGACCTGCATGAACGGGCAGGCTCCACTAAAGTACTGCACCTGCATGGTGAACTTAAAAAGGTCAGAAGTACCGGCTTCCCCGAAGCTATTTATGACCTCGAAGGTTGGGAATTAAAAAAAGAGGACCGCTGTGAAAACGGCTTTCCGCTTCGTCCGCATATCGTTTGGTTTGGCGAAGCGGTTCCGGCTATTACTGAAGCGGAGGAATTGTGCCGGCAAGCTGAGCTCTTCCTGGTAGTTGGAACCTCGCTTCAGGTTTATCCGGCTGCAGGTTTGATCTATTCAGTCGATCCAAACATCCCCCGCTATTATATTGATCCAAAAGCGCGTCAAAATGCCGGCAATAGCGGAATGTTTCTTGTTGCTGAAACGGCTGTAAGCGGAATGCAGAAATTAATGGATATCTTAAAACCATTGGCTTAATAGCGCGTTACTCCATCATGACAAAAACCTGGTCGAATGCTCTTCTTGATTCCCAACGCCTCAGCAGTGATCATACAGCTGATGCCCTTATCCAATTGATCATGACAGAAGGCCTGCATGCCCAACTGGGAATTTTGATGCAGGCCGAAAAAAACACGGATGTTCTTGATGCATCCCTTCATCCAGATATCCTCCGTTTTGCAGCAGAGCTCCATGTTTTACCCCCCTGGGCCGATCAGAAAAAGATAGAAATCGCAGAAGCCTTTTTTAAGGAATACCAGATCTACGTGTACTCAGCTTTGTTATTTGCTTCCCTCCCCTACTGTTATGCAGCAGCAGATGGTGCCAGGGTCCTGGCCATGTCGAACCGCATGAAAGACACGACCGGAAAACGGCTGAGTGAAACGGGACAATATATCATGGACGTTTCCGAACCCGGAGCCTTCGCTTCCAAAGGAAAAGCCTTTAAATCCATCATAAAAATACGCCTGATCCATGCTGCTGTGCGCTACCGCCTAAACAAGAGCGGGGTCTGGAAAAGCGAATGGGGACTGCCCATCAATATGGAAGATATGGCTGGTACCAACCTGGCTTTTTCACTGGTAACCCTGCGAGCGATGGAAACCATGGGGGCGCCACTGGATAAATCCATCCGCGATGCCTTCATCCATAAATGGAATATCATATCGTATTTGCAGGGCCTTGATGAATCACTTTTACCAGCCGATTATGCCGAAGCCCTATTGCTGGAAAAACGGATACAGGTTCGTTTGTTTCGTCCATCGGAAGAAGGAAAAAACCTGACCCGTTCGCTCACCCGGTTTATTGAAGAAATTGAAAGACCCCTGGCTCCTGAGTACGGCGCCCACATGATCCGTCATCTTTTAGGAAATCAGGTTGGCGATTTGCTCGGATTACCCGAAATTTCGCTGCTGAACTGGCCTGCATTGATGAGTTCGCTTAACGCCGTGGTCGCTGGAATGGGATGGAGTCCGAGAGAAAAGGACATGTACATCCCCTTGCACCTGGCCCTTATCAAACGCGGAAAAGTTCAGAACGAACGCATCGAATACCCCTTACAAGACCTGCTTAAACCCGGGTCAAAGCACGATTAAGAACATGAACGAAGCCGAGGCGAAAAAACGTATAGAAACCCTTACCGCTGAACTTAAACAGCATAATTACCTCTATTATGTGCTGGCACAACCCAGTATCAGCGACTATGAATTCGATATGATGCTGGAGGAATTACAAAGGCTCGAAAAAAAGTTCCCCCAATTTGCCGACCCCGATTCCCCGACCCAAAAAGTGGGCGGTGATATCACCAAAGAATTTAAAACCATTAAACACCGGCATCGTATGATGTCTCTGGGCAATACCTACAACGAGGAAGATCTGCGCGAATTCGACGAGCGGGTTCGCAAAGGACTGGGTAGCGACAACTTCGAATACGTCTGTGAATTAAAGTTCGATGGATTTGCGATCAGCTTAAACTACCAGAATGGGGTGCTCATACAAGCCCTCACCCGTGGTGACGGCGTTCAGGGCGATGATGTAACAACCAATATCAAAACCATTAAAACCCTTCCTACCCGGCTAAAGGGCGACTTCCCTGCCGATCTGGAAATGCGTGGAGAAGTGTTTATGCACCGTGCCGCATTTGAAAAAATGAATGCCGATCGTGAGGCAGAAGGATTACCCGGCTTTGCCAATCCACGTAACTCAGCTGCCGGCACCATTAAAATGCAGGAAAGCAGCGAGGTCGCCAAAAGACCGCTCGACCTCTTTTTGTATACCCTGATCGCCGATGGAAAGGAATACCGCGCCCATTACGAAAACCTTCAGAAAGCTGCCTCATGGGGATTTCCGGTTTCCTCCTACAGCAAAAAATGCAGCAGTTTTGAAGAGGTGATGGACTTTATCCATCATTGGGACAAACACCGCCACGACCTCAGTTTTGATATAGACGGGGTGGTGATCAAAGTGAACAACTGCGACCAGCAGGACGAACTTGGTTTCACTGCCAAAACTCCACGCTGGGCCATCTCCTATAAGTTCAAGGCCGAAACAGCCACAACGATCCTGGAAACCGTAACCTACCAGGTAGGCAGGACCGGTGCGATCACTCCTGTTGCCAATCTGAAGCCCGTTAAACTGGCTGGAACTACGGTTAAACGCGCTTCCCTGTACAATGAAGACCAGATCAACAAACTGGACCTCCGCCTAGGCGATACCGTTTTTGTTGAAAAAGGAGGTGAGATTATTCCCAAGGTTACCGGTGTAGACTTAAGCAAAAGAAATCCCGATTCGGCCCATTTGGTTTATGCGCAACACTGTCCGGAATGCGGCACTCCGCTTATTCGGCGTGAAGGAGAAGCCCAGCATTATTGTCCGAACGACAGCGGCTGCAACCCCCAGGTACGCGGCAAGGTGGTGCATTTTATTGGCAGAAAGGCCATGAACATCGATTCGATCGGTGCTGAAACAGTAGAGCTTCTGTTTGATCAGGGACTTATCTCCAACTATGCCGACCTGTATTATCTAAAATATGAAGACCTGATCCGTTTGGATCGGATGGCCGATAAGTCGGTAAGAAACCTCCTGGAGGGAATAGAAAAATCGAAACAGGTTCCTTTTGAACGGGTGCTTTTTGCGCTGGGGATAAGAATGGTAGGTGAAACCGTAGCCAAAAAACTCGCTAAAAAATTCAGGACCATCGATGCGCTTCAGGCTGCAAGTATGGATGAGTTGATCGCTGTTGATGAGATCGGCAGTAAAATAGCCGAGCAGGTTTTGGCCTTTTTTATGGATGAAAGGAACCTGGCCATCATTCAAAAACTCAAAGATGCCGGGCTTCGTTTTGAGATGGAAGAAGGCAGTGGCCCTGTTTCCAATGTTCTGGATGGAAAATCTTTTCTGGTTTCGGGCGTCTTCAGCAGCTTCAGCCGCGATGAATTGAAAGCGAGCATCGAAGCCAACGGTGGCAGAAATGTGAGCGGCGTATCCTCCAAACTCGATTACCTCATTGCCGGCGACAAAATGGGCCCGGAGAAGCTGAAGAAGGCCGAAAGTCTGGGGATTAAGATCATTAATGAAGAAGAATATATCGCTATGCTGAGCGGAACAGGTCTTCCATCTGGTGCACCTGCCGGGCATAAGGGGGTGACGCAGCAGGGGAGTTTATTCGAATAATTTGATGAGGAGATAAGGAGGTGAGGAGATGAGGAGCTTTTTAGTCCGTCACACTTAGCGGAGCCGAAGTGCGACGGACGGAGCAGCCTCTCCATCCCTGACCGCTTTTTTGAAAAATTACCATCTGGTCCATTCTCCCCTCAAATAGTTACGAACATCCGTTAGTACCCGGTTTTTCTTTTTGTTTTCTATCAAGGTGCCAATACTTTTGATCACCATATCATGACCGGTACATCCTTCACAAAGTGTAAAAGTAACATAAACCTTTTCGCTGGCATTTACCCTTTTGATCAACACACTATCAGCCTGAATAAGAGAATCTTGCATAGCCATATCCAGCGCCAATGTTGCCAAATATTTTACTGAACCATTTGGTGCATCCATTAATGAATCGATCAATCCATAACAACGATAGCTCGCCAATTCAGCCATCATGGTCACGTTTTCCGTAACCACACCTCCCCAACCGCAACTCATCCCAATCCTATCTGAGTTGTAGGTATTCAGTTTTTGGAACAGAGTATCACATTTGTTCGTCATTCGATTCTCTGCTGCACCTATAGAGGCTTCAACAGCTGGCACCTGAATCTCTTCCCTGGTCTTTTCGGATGGCTGTCCGTAAGCGCCAAAGAGCAGCAGCAATCCTAGTATAGGCACGTTTAAGATAAGCATACTTAACATTTGCATAATTTACAAGTAAAACTCCTCATCAGAAAATTAATTGTGTCACCGCTCGTTGAACAAGAAATTTCAATTTAATCCGCAAGGCCAAGTGCGGCTGGTGAGAAGCCCTGGTTACCGAGGTAGACGAATTCCCGGTCGGGACAACAGGATCACCTCTTCAAATTCTTCTCATACAACGCGATCCACTGATCCACACTCATCTTCTTCACCAGCTCTCCAATTAACGCGTACGGGATCTGCTCCGGCTTTTTAAAACGAATACAACTTTTGCCCATGTCCAGTTTACTTTTTACATGTTTGGGATATTCGTTTACAAACCATTCAAGTAATTCAGGATCGGCGTAGATGCCCATGTGGTAGAGGGCAATGAAATTTTTCTGGGAGGCGATGCCCATAAAAGGCAGAGGATCTTTGGGATTGCAATGGTAGCCGGCCGGATAAACCGAATGCGGCACACAATAGCCCATCATCCCATATCCTGTGGATTCAGAAAAACCTTCAGGCAGGTTTTCAAGGATTACCCCCCGTAGCCTTAGCATCGGCTCAATACGATCCGGTGGCAATTGGCTGAGGTATTCGTCGGTGGTAGCGGCTGGATAGTTCATAAGTCAAATATCAAATTCCTTCTGCCAAAATCCAAGGGGCTGTCGCACCAATAAAATCATAAATCATAAATCAAAAATCATAAATCACGCGTTACCTTCGCACTCGTGAAGAAATTCTTTGCAAAAAGAGCGATCCGGGCCAAAGCGAAAGCGGGGGCCAAGCAGCAACGTAAGGTTAGTCCCTTGCGCAAAGGCGTTCGAATTGGAATTCTCTTTGAAGCAGAAGACCCTGCCAGCCGTAAACTAATGGAGAATTTCCGCGAAGAATTAGTGGCAGAAGGGGCTTTGGTGAGCGTTCTGGGATATTTTCCAATGAAGGAATTTCCGGAAAAACTGGTCTTTAAACCGGGCTTCGATTATTTTAAGAAAAAAGATACCGACTGGAAAGGACTGGCTCAGGATTCCATCCTGCAAAAGGTCAATCTCCTTAACCTGGATATCCTTATCGGCGCCTTCACCGAAGAAAACCTGATGTTTCTCCATTTCTCGGCCCAGAGCAATGCCGGATTTCGTATCGGTCCATATTTAAAAAACTATACCTCCTGTTTCGATTTTATGATCGATCTGAATGGAAATAATGATTTAACGAACCTGGTAAAGCTGAGCACGCATTACCTCAAACAACTGCATACATGATCAATTTATATGGTACCGGGGTTGCTATGGTCACCCCTTTTCACGCCGATGGAAGCGTTGATTACCCAGCCTTAAAAAAACTAACCCGTCACCTGATCACCGGTAGGGTTGAATACCTTGTTGTGATGGGTACAACTGGGGAAACAGCCACCCTGAGCAAGGAAGAAAAACGTAAAATTTTCGATACGGTTTTGGAGGAAAATGGGGGTTCAATTCCTGTTATTGCAGGAATCGGCGGCAATCATACCCAGGAAATCACAGAGACCCTAAAGTCCTTTAATTTCGATGGAATATCGGCCGTTTTATCGGTTAGTCCATACTACAACAAACCTAACCAGGCCGGAATTCGTGCCCATTATACAGCCGTGGCTGATGCCTCCCCCCTGCCCGTCATTTTGTACAATGTACCCGGCCGTACGGGATCGAACATGACCGCTGAAACTACACTAAAACTGGCCGAACATAAAAACATCATCGCCATGAAAGAAGCCAGTGGCAATTTTGAGCAGTGTATGGAAATCCTGCGCAATCGTCCGGCCGACTTTTTTGTACTCTCCGGCGACGATGCCCTGACCCTGGCTTTTCTGAGTCTGGGTATGGATGGGGTTATTTCGGTGATGGCCAATGCCTATCCCCGCAACTTTTCGGAAATGGTGCGTATGGGTCTCGGAGGGAATTTTAAAGCCGGCCGCGAGCTGCACTTTGCCCTGTTGCCCATGATGCTGGAGATTTTCGCGGATGGAAGTCCGGGCGGAATTAAAGAATTACTGAAGCACCTGGGTATCTGTGAAACGGGAGTTCGTCTTCCGCTGGCCAATGTAAACGATACCGTAAAAGGCCGTTTGCTGGAAATGGCCAGGATCTACGAAAAATAAGGTTTATTGGGCAAGCAATTCCCGTGCATTGGCGAGGGCTGAATCGGAAAGACGGTCGCCGCTTAACATACGCGCCAATTCCTGAATCCGCTCCTCTTTGGAGAGGTGTTTCATAAACGTTTGGGTACTGCCCTTTTCGATTGTTTTATACACCTGATAATGCAGGTCCCCAAAGCCGGCGATCTGCGGCAGATGCGTGATACTGATCACCTGATGGCCTTTTGCCATCGTCTTCATCATACGACCCACTTTCGCAGCTACTTCGCCTGAAATTCCTGTATCGATCTCATCAAAAATGAGCGTAGGCAAAGATTTGGAGGCGGCAAGTATGGATTTAAAACAAAGCATGACCCGCGACAACTCCCCTCCTGATGCCACTTTATTGAGGGGTTGCATGAGTGCACCCGGATTGGAACTGAAATACATATTTACCTGGTCCGGACCGTCTTCCCCGGCTTGTTCAAGAGGCGTTATGCGCATTTCCACCTGGGCATGGGGCATTCCAGCCTCTGCCAGAAGTTCTTTAAGTTTTTTAAGAAGCCGGGGCAGGGCTTCGTTTCTTGCCTTGCGCAGGATTGCAATTTGATCTTCCAATGCCTTTGCTGCTTCATCGCAACGTTTCTGCAAGCTGACTTTTTCTTCTTCGATCGAATCAACCTTCGCTGTTTTGTCTTCCAACTCAAATTGTTTAGCGAGCAGGGCCTCGGAAGAATCCAGACGGTGTTTTTTCTGTAAAGTAAAGAGCATATCGATACGTTCGGTGATCTGCTCCAAACGCGCATTGTCGCTTACTGTGGTATCGGCAATTTTCTCGAGCTCTGAGGCAATATCATCCATCTCAATACCCAATGATTTCACCCGCTCAAAGAGGCTCACAAAGCGAGGATCATTAGCCGATTGCTGGCGCAGGGCATTTTCCAGGTCTTTCAATTTGGCGTATGCTGCATCTTCCCCATTACGCAGCGATTCGGCCCCTTCAAAGGCGGTTTTAACGATCTCAGAGGCGTGTTCCAGCAAACGTTGTTGTTCTTCCAGTTCCGCCTCTTCTCCGCTCTTTAAGTTGGCCTCCTTCAATTCATGCAACAGGAATGAATTGTAATCGTATTCGGCCCGCCATTCTGCTTCCTGCCTGATCAGTTCATTAAGTTGCATACGAAGGGCTTTTTCCTGGTGCAGAGCCTCCCGGTATTTCCCCAATATCCCTTCATTGCCGGCAAAGGTATCGAGCAGTTGCACCTGATACCGTCTGTCTTTTAAGGATAAGGTTTCGTGTTGGGAATGGATATCGATCAGGTTTTCTCCCAACTCTTTTAGTTGAGCCAGCGAAACCGGGGTATCATTGATAAAGGCCCGTGATTTTCCCTGTATGGATATTTCTCTTCGTAAGATACAGGGCGACTCGTAGTCAAGCTCGTTTTCATTAAAAAAAGATTCGAGTCCGTAAGCAGAGATATCAAAGACCCCTTCCACCACACATTTGTTCTCCTGTCCTTCCACCACATTGCTCTCAGCACGTTCTCCCAAAACAAGACCTAATGCACCAAGAAGGATGGATTTACCGGCTCCCGTTTCACCGGTTATAATGAGTAAACCACTGTCCAGAGACAATTGGAGATTGCGGATCAGCGCATAATTTTTAACACTCAATGATCTTAGCACACCCCAAAAATAGTTAACCGTTTTTAATTGACTGCCACTTTGCGGTATTGGCGGGGTCAATATTAATGAGAATCTCTACGATCTTGTTTTTGTCGGTTGCCAGTGCGGTGGAATAGATGGATACGATCTCATTGCCTTTGGAGTTAAAAAACACCTTTAGCCACATGGAATTTGGCTGCAATTTGGCCACTTTCTGTATCTCTTTGATGGCATTGGTAATTTCGTTCCGGCCCGTTTCCAGGTCCTTGCTCATGATATCCAGTCCTTTTCGGTGGTAGGTATACATGGCGCTGCGCATATCCTTAAACCGGTCGCTGGTCAGGTCATCGATCAGGTAATAGCGGTTTTTATTTGTTGCTCCGTCCTGGGCGTTCCATCCGGCTTGTCCGGCGCTTTGGGCAGCGATCAAAACATTATTGGCTTTGGTCAGGTAACTGCTTCCCCCAAGCAGGGAATAGGAATCCATGGTCATCCCCAAAATAATCTCCATATAAAAACCCAAAACCGAAGTGAAATTATCGTTGAAGGTCTGGTCGTTGTAGTTCATCTGCTGAAAACTCACATAGCTGAACTGAAAATCGTTGTCTTCGTGATTCAGGATCACGGTATTGTAGGTGCTTCCATATACCGGACGCGAGGCATTCAGGACGAGAGTGGCCCTGAAATTTGATACATTATCGAACTCCGTAATATTGAGCACCATATTGATATCAATACGTTCGTTTGCATCGATTTTCATCTCGGCCCATTTCCGGCTATTGATAAATTCAAGTATGGATGTTTCCATATTCTTGAATACCTGAATATTTTGTGTCGTTATCTGAGCATGATTCACCGTGACACGGGCATTAAAGTCCTGCCCCATGGCCACAGCGGCTCCCAGCATTGTAAGAAATAAAAGTACTTTACGCATTGGTCAATTCTACAATTTTCTCCACGATATCTCCGGCAACATCTGCTTTATCCTTCAAGGGAAACGCTGTTGTCTTATTTTTCTTGTCGACGATGGTAATTTTATTCTGGTCGCTGCTGAATCCCGCCCCTTCATCCTTCATGCTATTGAGGACAATAAAATCGAGGTTTTTGCTTTTCAGCTTTTCTTTCGCATTTTTTAACTCATTTTCTGTCTCCAGGGCAAAACCCACCAAAATCTGGTCTTTCGGTTTGGTGCTGCCCAATTGTTTCAGAATATCCGTTGTCTTTGTCAAACGTAACAAAAACAAAACATCTTTTTTCTTAATTTTCTGTTGGGCAATATTTTCCGGACGATAGTCGGCCACCGCAGCGGCCATGACCACAATTTGTTGCGAGGGCGCATGTTCCATACATACCTCATACATTTCTTCGGCCGAAACGATATTCACACGTTTGATAGCGGGATTCCGGGTAGCTAAATGAGTAGGACCGGAGATCAGTGTTACTTCAGCACCTTCTTTGGCCAGTGCTTCTGCGATGGCAAAGCCCATTTTTCCACTGGAATAATTGCCGATAAAACGAACGGGATCCAAATTTTCATGGGTCGGACCGGCAGTTACCATGGCCTTTTTTCCGAACAGCCTGAGCGACTTTCCAAAATGTTCGAGTAGGGATGCAAAAATTTCCTCCGGCTCCATCATACGGCCCTTGCCCTCCAATCCGCTGGCCAGATCGCCGGTACCAGGTTCGAGGATACGGTTTCCAAAAGACCCGAGTTTGGCTACAGCATCCCGGGTTGCAGGATGGAGCCACATGTCGAGGTCCATAGCCGGAGCAAACCATACCGGACAACGTGCGGAAAGGTAAGTGGTGCCCAGCAGGTTATCGCAGATGCCATTGGCCAGTTTCGCCATGGTATTGGCGGTTGCCGGAACGATGATAAACAGGTCGGCCCAGAGTCCCAGTTCAACATGGTTGTTCCAGGTACCGTCGTGGGGATTAAAAAAATCCGTTAATACGGGGTTTTTAGAAAGGGTAGCCAGGGTCAAAGGGGTAATAAATGTTTGGGCAGAGGAGCTCATAACGACCTTAACCTCTGCACCCTCTTTGACCAAAAGCCGTATAAGAAGCGCCGTTTTGTAAGCAGCAATACTCCCGCTTACACCCAGCAATATCTTCTTATTTCTCAGCATTCTCCTTGGCTGGATTTCGGTAGTATACCTTGCCATCCATAAACTCCTGCGTAGCGATCAGGGTAGCTTTAGGCAGCTTCTCGTAGAAGGAAGCGATCTCGATCTGTTCCCTGTTTTCAAAAACCTCTTCCAGGTTATCGTTATCGGTCGCAAATTCAGCCAGCTTGGAATGAAGCTCTTCTTTCATCTGAACGCTGATCTGGTTGGCACGTTTGGCGATGATAGCCAGACTTTCGTACAGGTTATGGGTATCAACTTCCAATTTCGGGAGGTCTCTCGGAACCGTAGTATCCGGAATGTTTTGTGAACTAGTGATGATGTTTGCCATGAGTATGCTGCTTATTTTAAAGCCTTTTGAGCCTTTTTTCTGAATTTTTTAACTTTATTGGAATAAGTATTCTCTTCTCCGAATTCAGCCAGAAACGTATCAGCTTCCTTTATCGCTTTTTCAAAGTAGAGGGTGTTTTTTTTAGATTTACCGGCCTTATAATTGGCCTTAACCACCAAATACTGGAGTTGATTTTTGTTTTCGATATCCGGCTGGGTAGTCTGAATTTTAAACGCCTCAGCAGCGCGTACGTATGCTCCCTGTTCGTAATACTTAAATCCGGCCTCCAGGGCCAGACGGTTTAAGGCTTTGATGGATTTGTGATAATATTCCAGTACCTGAGGATAATAGGCATTGTCTTTTCCGTACCTGCGCTGGAATTCCTCTGTCATGGGTTTAACGTCTTTAAAACGCTGAACTTTTTTTGCATCCGAACTGTTTGTAGCCAGCAAATACTGGCACTTCACCATCGTCGCCTCCACCTCAGCCTTATTTTCCAACTCAGGGTAATCTTTGATGGTATTATTGAAGGCCAGGATAGCCGCCTGATAATCCTGCATCTTGAAATAAAGTCTGGCCGATTCCAATGATTTTTTTCTCAACCTGCCCCGCAATTCATCCAAAAATCCGTTGCACTCCTCAACATGGGTACTTGTCGGATAAACATTGATAAAGAGCTGAATATTATCCATGGCCATACGTGTTACCGTAGGATCCAGATAATAGGGATACGTTTCGAGGTAATCGCATAAAACATGCATGTACAGGGCTTCTTCCGCCCTGACGCTATTCGGGAACGACTCGTAAAAATTGTTAAAATGGTAACTGGCCATGACCAGTTCTTTATTTCCATACTTGCAATAAGCATAATAGAAATAGATCTCTTCAAAGCGTTTATCCCCTTTAAAAGCGATCAGCAACTCGTCAAAAAGCTGGCCTGCCTTGTAATAATCTTTCTTGTGATAGTAGTCGAGTGCCGCCGTATACTTCTTCTCCGTATCCTTGCTTTTCAGCAATTTCGAATAAGAACCGCAAGCACTAAGGCCCACAAGAAGCACAATGAGGATGGAATATAGCGAAAGTCTACCGCGCATTAGCCTGCAAAAGTACAATTTATTTTCTTCTTTTATCATGAATTTTCGGTCCTGACTACGTTCTTGTGACGGCTGAGGGGGAAGGAAGTTACAGGGGGAAGGGGTTTGGGGTTCTGGGTTTCGGGTTC
>DQHT01000078.1 GCA_003531115.1 Bacteroidota bacterium
AAACTCATTGAAACAGAACAGATTTTATTGATATCCTCGGCCAAAACCAAAGAAGAAATACCCTTCTATTACCGGATTGCGGGAAAAATGGGTTTTCATAAAATCCTACCAGCCAGACTCCTCAAAAATTCAAACTTTGTTTCGAACTGGTTTTTCGGCGCTGCTTCTGCCTTTGATAAGCAGTTGTTGAAACAAATTCTTCTCGAAACCGATCCGGATTTTTTAAAATGGGCTATTGATAAGGTGGTTTGCTGGGACAATCGTTCATTACCAAAAAACGTCATTCATATTCATGGGTCGCGTGACAGGATTTTGCCGGCCCGCTTTGTGAAATGGGATGAAATTATTCAGGATGGCGGGCATTTTATGGTTTTCAATAGATCTGATGAGGTGAATGCACTTTTGAGGCGGTACTTATAACAAAAGAAGAATGCTGACGTTTCTTCATTCCGAAAGCCTTGGAAGTGATCGGTTTACTAATGATTCGTTTAAGGCTTTCGGTTTTTGTGCGGGTTGTTTTTCTATTAACATGCCGCCCCTAAACGGGGCTTTAAAAAGTCTCACCATCTCACCCTCTCCAAGTCTCCAAGTCTCCCACTCCCCAAGTCTTGCCTTAAATAACTTTGTTCCCCATACTCCTCTGCTTATTTTTGCGTTTTCTTAAACAATGCGAAGATTTCTAAGGATTTGTGCATGGATTGGCGGCGGGATACTCGCTTTGCTCCTTATTGCGGTGGGATTGGTCTTTGCTTTTTCGGGTAAGATCAAACAATCGGTGGTCGAAGAGGTGAACCTGCACCTTAAGGCTAAGGTTGAGGTTAAGGAGATCACTTTTTCGGTGATCGAGGATTTTCCCCTCGTGAGTGTGGGCTTTAAAAATGTAACGGTACATGAATCCTCGCCTTTAAACGACTCGGCGCTGGCTAAACTGGAAAGTATCAAACTTACCCTCAACTTCTGGGATGCGGTGCGACAAAAAATCCATATACAAGGCCTCAAGATCAATAAGGGTTATGTGAGTTTGGCTACCAATGCCAAAGGAGAGACTAATTTCGATATCCTCAAACCTTCGCCGGATTCCACCGGGGATGAGACCTCACTGAGTTTCCAAAAAGTGACCTTAACCGATGTTCACCTGATCTACCGGCAGGATAAAGATATTTACGACCTCACCATTCCGGAACTCAGCGCGACGGGTGATTTTAAGGAAGATATTTTTAAGACCCGACTGGAGGGAACGCTACTCACCTCCATCCTGCTCGATAACAAAATGATCGTTGCATCGCGAACCCTGGTTTTGAACTCGGAAGTCGAGATCAATAAACCGGAAGAAAAGGTCCTGTTCTCCAAAACCTTCCTCGGGCTCGAAGACCTGGCCTTTGAACTGGATGGCTCCTGGAATACGAATGAAACAGGTGGCGGACAGATCAATATAAAAACCAAAGATGCCCGGATTAAAAAATTGCTCAGCCTTTTGCCGGGCAATGTCAAAACAGAGATCGAAAACTACGAAAGTTCAGGGGTGCTGCAACTGACCGGCAGCATCAGCCAAAAGGGCAAGGAAAAACCAGTGATCAAAGCCTCTTTTTCTGTTGACAATGGCTCTCTTTTCCTGAAAGAATTTGGCGAAGGACTTAGCGGTATCAAACTGAAAGGAGAGTTTCTGTACTCGGGGAAGCAGGAAAAGCTCCATATCAGCACCTTCGAAGCTCGCTTAATGGCAGATATTGTTAAAGGAACCCTGAAACTGGACGGATTCGACGATCCCTCTATTGACCTGTTTGTGCTGTCGGAATTTAACCTGCAAAACCTGAAACGGGTGGCCGACCTTGGCATTTACCAGGAAAGCTCGGGGAAAGCCGTGGTCGATATTTCTTTAAAAGCCAGACTGAGCGAACTGAAAGACCCGAAAAAATACCGTTCCATTTACCTCAACGGAAAGGTTAAGGGTGAACACCTCAACCTGGGTAACGACAGCCTCGAAAACCGGTTGAGCGATGTCAATACCTTTCTGGAACTGAGTGAGGCAACCTGTTCCATCCATCGCCTGGAAGCTACCTGGAACGAACAAAGGGTGCAGATCCGCGGGGAAGCCAAAAACTTTCTGGCCTACCTCTTTAATGAAGAAGAACTCAAAATTCTGGGCCGACTCAAAGCCGATAAGCTGGCCTTTGATAACCCCAGAGGTGATAAACCCAAAACAGAAAGCGACACCTCCGGATTTCAACTCCCACCCCGTATCCGACTTGAAGCCGAAGTTGAAGTGGGGGAACTTTCACTCGAAAACTTCCGTGCCAGCAGAATCACCGGCCGCGCGAGCCTGAACAGCAATTACCTGGAGATCAAAAAATTGCAGTTCGAGTCATGCGAAGGAAAGGTTTCGCTTACCGGACACTGGAGCAAAAGGGAAGATGGCAAACAGCCTGTGGTGGTCAATGCGGTGCTCGAAAAAGTAACGATCGATAAACTGTTCAGGCAGTTCAATAATTTCGGACAAATCGAAATAACAGACAAAAACCTACGGGGGAAATTGAGCGGAAAGATCGATGCGGGCTTTCTACTGGATCAAAATTTTAACTTTTTGTCACCCAGCCTGTATGCCTTCCTGGATATCCGCATTGATGGAGGTGAGTTAAACAACTACGAACCCCTGAAAGCCCTTTCGCGTTATGTGCGGGTGGAGGATCTCGAAAATGTACGTTTCAAAACCCTGCAAAATCAGATCGAAATTCGGGATGAGGTCATTTTTATTCCATCCATGGAAATAAAAAACTCAGCCATGAATATGTTTATAGAAGGACAGCATAGTTTCAAAAACATGTTGAACTACAGCATCAAACTGCAGTTAAAAGACGTGTTGGCCGGTCCGTATATGCGTGACCATGAGGTAGATGAATTTGAAAAAGAAGAAGAAGGCGTGAATGTTTTTATTCGCATGAGTGGCACTCCCGATAAGCTTCAGATCGGATACGACTCAAAAAAAGCAAGAAAAAGCTTCAAGCAGGAGATGAAAAAGGAGAAACAAAGCGTTAAAGAGATATTGCGGGATGAATTCGGCATTCAAAAGAAGGAACCTGAAAATCCGGAACCTGAAGATGAACTGCCCAATTGGGAGGACGATATTCCCGAATAATTAAAAGGAAATGTGGAAAAGCAGAATAAAATAGCTATTCTTCGGTTGTACATTTGTTAGAAGTCTGTTTACAGGCGTAACACGGTTTACAGTATGAAAAAAAGGTTTCTGACAGGACTGGCGGCAATGCTTGCCTTTGGGGCACTTGTACAGGCGCAACCCACTGAAAAACAACTCAGTGCGCTGCCTATACTTGCATCCCTTGATAGTTTAACTTCGGTTTTATACGGAAGTGGAATGTTAAATAACACCTCTCCTGTTCAGGCAGAACAACTTGATTTTTCTCCGGAAAAAGATCTGCCCCAGTTTCCCGGGAAACTGATACAGGAAAGAATGAGCAGTCTGGGTTCAGAAATTCCTCTTGAATACAATTCCTATGTAAAAGGGTTTATTGACCTGTATGGACGCAGGAAATCGGAACTTACCTCGAAAATGCTGGGGCTATCTGAATATTATTTCCCAATCTATGAAGAGATCCTCGACCGGAATAACCTTCCTCTCGAACTAAAATACCTGAGTGTGGTCGAATCTGCCCTCAACCCAAAGGCTACATCCTGGGCCGGAGCAAGTGGCCCCTGGCAGTTTATCTATTCTACCGGTGTACGGTATGGGTTGACCATCAACTCGTATGTTGACGAGCGCCGTGATGTTTACAAATCAACCCAGGCTGCCTGCGACTATTTCAGAGACAGTTATGAGCTTTATGGCGACTGGCTGCTGGTAATTGCCTCGTATAACTGTGGTCCGGGTAACGTAAACAAAGCCATTCGCCGTTCAGGTGGAAAAAAGAACTTCTGGGCCATTCAACAATACCTGCCTCGTGAAACACGGGGTTATGTTCCTGCTTTTGTTGCAGTTACCTATTTGATGAATTTTGCTGCAGAACATGGAATCACTACAACCCCGGCCGACTTTTATTCGTTGGTACAGGCAGTGGAAGTGGATGAGTTGCTCACCTTTGAACAATTGGCCGTGGCTCTTGATCTGAGCACCGAAAATATTTACGACCTTAACCCGCATTTTACCAAAGAAATGGTGCCTGATATTGGTGGTTCAATGACCGTTTATCTTCCTTATCACAAGGCAATGGCTTATGCCTGCATGCGCGACAGCATCTGTGAAATGCCCTTGTATGATGAAAACGGAAGAGCATACCGCCTCGACCTGCGTGTAGAAAAGGTTCGTTATAAAGTGCGGAAAGGCGATAATCTCTCATCCATAGCCAGAAAATACCAGGTGACCCCATCGGATATCAAAGAATGGAATATCGTTCGTAAAAACCGTGTAGTACCGGGTTCTTATCTGACTATCCATATTGATAAAAAAGAACGGGTTTACCTGGACCTGCCTGAGCAACCTGTTCTGGCACAAAAAGTATCCCCCGAAAATACCGAAGCCCGTTATCATACCATAAAATCAGGCGATACCTTATACAGTATCTCCCGTCAATATGAAGGGGTAACGGTAGATATGCTCCGAAAATGGAATAATCTGGCGGATAATCAGGTTTTGGTACCTGGTTCTGTCTTAAAAGTAGCCGAAGGAAGTTAATGAAAGAAATAGGTCTTGTTCTCCTGTGTTGTTTTTTGTTTTCATGTGATGAAGGGGGCCTGCGCAAAAAACCTGTTGCTACGGGTAAATATGGAGAAATTTACGTTATCGTGGATGACGACCTTCTCACTAAAAATCTTAAACAGGCATTAAATGCGGCCTTACAAAGACCGCAGCTTTTTTATGGAGGTGAAGAGCCTTATTTCAAACTCGTTTACCTGTCGCCAAACCAGGCAAAAGGAAGCCTGGTGTATGAAGGTACCACGCTGATCCTTACCCGGTCAGGGGTGAATTCAGGGATAAGAAAAATACTGCCGGAAAAAGTCGACAGTGCCGTAACGCTTAGAAAAAGAGAAGGTGTACATACTTTCCTTAAACAAAATGTGTGGGCTACTCAACAATCCGTTTTATTCATTCTGGGTGATCACCCCGATTCCCTGGCAAATTATATTTCGCTACGAAACGAGCAGCTTTTGGGTAAGGTTCTGGAAATGGAGCGCAAAGAGGCTATCGGACGCATGACACTTAATCCTGATGAAAAATTAAGGAAAGAAATAAGTCAGAAACACGCGATCGATGTTCGGGTTCCTATTAGCTACCATGTGGCTTCGAACAGCAAGATCAATGATAATGAAGGATTCATTTGGTTAAGAAATGAAGGTACGGATTTCGACCTGAATGTGGTGATCCATTACCAACCTTATACCGATACCAGCCAATTCGCCCTGCAAAACCTTATAGCCAGGAGAGACAGCGTTGTGAAACCATATATAACCGGGGAAACGAAAGGGTCATTTATGGCCACCGACAATCAGTTCCCATATTACCTGCAAACTGTTGATTTTAACGGGAATTTTGCCCGGGAATACACGGCACTCTGGACCCTCGAAAATGATTTTATGGGTGGGCCTTATTACAGTGTAACCGTTCATGACGAAAAAAATAAACGCCTTATTACCCTGGAAGGCTTTGTATATGCACCTAACGAAGCAAAAACGCGTTACCTGCGTGAACTTCAGGGTATCTTGTATGGTGTTCGCTTTTAGGTCCTCGTGAATGAAAATCCGTATCGCCTTATTTGCCTCGGGAAATGGAACCAATGTTCAACGCATCGCCGAATATTTTCGCGAACATGCGTCGATTGAAGTGGCGGCCGTGTATTGCAATAAACCGGATGCCTTTGTTCTGACCCGTGCCCGGAATCTTGGAATTCCCCACCGTATATTTTCCCGGGAAGAACTGGAAGAGGGCGAGGTAATGGCCATGCTTATTGCCGATCATGTCGATTGGATCATCCTCGCCGGCTTTTTATGGAAGGTCCCTGATAATATCCTGGAAGCTTACCCTGAGCATATCATCAATGTTCATCCTGCTTTACTTCCTGCCTATGGAGGAAAAGGGATGTACGGCCATCGTGTGCATGAAGCGGTTATTGCCAACAAGGAAAAAGAGAGCGGGATCACGATCCATCTCGTTGATGAAGTTTACGATCATGGCGATCATTTGTTTCAGGCCAGGGTAGCATTGGATGAAAATGAAACACCCGACACACTGGCAAATAAGATCCATGCCCTTGAGCAGGAGTATTTTCCGCTCATCATCGAAAAGACCCTGCTCAGCAACTAACGTTTAGAACTGCTAAAGAGTGTTTTCAGGATGATCAATGTAGCAACCACAGAGGTTGAAACAAACAGGAAGCGCGCATAAGCATGTTCGGGATCGTTCGAAATGAGAATGGTAGAACAAACCAGTAATGCCCCCAAAATGAGCGCCATCGATATCCGGCGCATCATAAATTTCACCACATTCGAGGTGCCTTCTCCATCATGAAGGTTGATTTCATGGATCAGTTTTCCATCTTTCAATTTTCCCAGAATTTCATCTATTTCAACGGGCAAATTCTGGATAACGTGCATGTAATTACCTATCGTATTGTAGATCGCCCCGATGATCTTTTTCGGGGTATACTTCGACATTACCAAATTTTTCGCATAGGGTAAAATGGTTTCTGAAAATGATATGGTCGGTTCAAGTTTTTCTGCAAAACGCTGAATGGTTGCCAGAGCTTTAAGAAGGAGATAGATGCTCGAAGGAAGATGCAACTTATACTTGAGTACAATATTGATACACTCCAACAGCAGTTGCGAAAAATCCACCCGTTCATAAGGCAGGTAGCTGTTGCGTTTGATCAGGTCTTCCACTTCAAACTCCAGTTCTTCAGAATATTCATAAAACTTTTTACCGCTTAAACGCAATAAGGCCTTGGTAATCATTTTAGAATCGTGGCGGGAGAAACCCATGATAAATCCCGCCAGGAAATCCATATGCGCAGGTTTCAGGGTGCCAACCATGCCAAAATCGATAAAACAAATCACGTTGTTACGCATCACGAAAATATTACCGGGATGCGGGTCTGCATGAAAATATCCATGCACAAAGATCATTTGCAAGAGGGCTTCCGCCCCGTTTTTAGCGATTTCATTGAGGTCGTATCCCCGTTCCTTGAGGAGATCCGTTTCATCGGGGGCAATGCCATCAATATATTCCATAACCAGCACCCGTCGGGTACTTATTGCGGTAAATACCCGCGGGATATAAACGTTTGGATGGAGTTTAAACATTTCCCCGAAACGAACCAGGTTGGCGGCTTCGTTCAGGTAATTGAGTTCTCTGCCAATAATTTCTCCGAATTCATCGATAATGGACTCAAACTCCATAAAGGCCAGTTCCGGATAGTTCTTCAGCACTCTGTGGGCAAGGAAATGCATAACCCCCAGATCGAGTTTTATTTTGGCTTCAATATTCGGGCGCTGTATCTTAATGATAACCCGCTCTCCCGATTTGAGTTTGCCCATATAGGTTTGTCCGATCGATGCCGAAGCGATATGGCGCTTATCAAACTCGAGAAAAATATCTTCCACTTTAGCCCCCAGCTCCTTTTCGAGGATATTCAGACAAACCATATCATCGATTGGCCGGGCCTTGCTCTGAAGGTTTTTCAGTTCCTTTCTGAGGCTTTCGGAGATGAGGTCGGGACGATCGGCGAGGATCTGGCCGAACTTTACGAAGGTAGGTCCAAGGTCTTCAATGATGAGCCGTATGCGCTGCTCAGTCGTACGAACCTTTTGGGTTTCCCGCTTTTTTTTGGAAAGGAGTTTTGAAGCCCAGTTCCTTTTGCTGGCAAAGTCGTAAAACCCCTGTCTGAGAAGGATATAGAGGATGTCGAGGGCACGCCAGAATTGCAACCAGTATGTGCGAAAGCGGAAAATAACCATATCAGGTTTTTGATTTTTTAAGTTCTTTGTTCAGTTTCCTGATCTCTTCTGTAAGGTCGGCAAGGTGTTTTTCAAGCGAAGAATTTCCGTCTTTCTGAACATCTTCCATTACGTCCGCCATGTTTTTACGCTGACGCCACAGGTCCAATTCCTGCATTAAGGCTTCACTGATCTGGCCCAATTTTTCTTCATCGAACTGATATTTTTCGAACAGTGCGGAAAAACGCTCGGTAAATTGTTCCCGGTTCATGAGCGCGTACGACACGCCCAGGTTGATTAAAATTCGAGAAATGTCTGACATACCCGCAAGATACGGAAAATCGCCAATCCCAAGCAGAATCCATCCATATTCCCTTCATTTTTTAGTAGATTTGTCGACTTAAAATTCAAATGAATATGTCTCAAGCCCTTTCTCTGTTTCAACAGCACGAAGCGACTTTAAAAGCAGCCATTACAGCCATTCACGATCGTGGATTTTGGACTCCATATCCGGAACACCCTAAAGCCTATAGTGAAACCGGTGATGAAGAAGGTAAAACGGCGTTCAGCAAAATGATGAACGAAAATTTTACCGAACTGCTTCAGGAAGGAGAAACAGGATTTATCGGTGAGGAAGTGTCGCCTTACCTCCAATTGGGATTGGGAATACGCTACCCAAAATTCGGAGCAAAACAGTTGATCGATAAAGCTCAGGCGCAGAAAAAAAACTGGGGAAATACCGACTACAATAGCCGTGCAGGTATTCTTATTGAAGCGCTGCACCGCATTCAGTCGCGCTTTTTTGAGATCGCGTATGCCACGATGCATACCACAGGGCAGTCATTTATCATGTCGTTCCAGGCATCCGGCCCCCACGCCAACGACCGCGCTTTGGAAGCACTGGCTGTGGCATACGAAGAGTTAACCCGGATCCCTTCTGAAAAAGAATGGGTAAAACCCATGGGGAAATTTGAAATTCGTCTGGATAAAAACTGGAAAGCAGTTCCAAAAGGAGTTTCTCTGGTTATCGGATGTTCCACTTTCCCTACCTGGAATACGGTTCCCGGAATGTTTGCGAGCTTAATGACCGGAAATCCGGTTATTGTAAAACCTCACCCCAAAGCGATACTTCCTATTGCCATCGTCATTGCTGAAGTTCAAAAAGTCTTAAAAGAAGCCGGAATGAGCCCGGATATTTGTCAAATGGCTGTAGATACCCTGGCTGCACCAATTACCAAAGAACTTGCAGAGGATCCGGCTGTTAAACTGATCGACTTTACCGGCAGCAGCAGTTTTGGTGATTATGTGGAAAGCCTTCCGGGGAAAACCGTTTTTACGGAAAAGGCAGGTGTAAATTCTTGTTTGATCGATTCGGTGAACGATTTGACGCCGGTTCTTCAAAACCTGGCTTTTGCCGTTTCCCTGTATTCCGGTCAGATGTGTACCGCCCCGCAGAATATTTTTATCCCATCTGGCGGAGTTAAAACCGCAGGAGGGCTTGTTCCTTATGAAGAGGTTGTCCAGGCATTGAAAGATGCCATTAATGGACTGGTCAATCATCCTAAAATGGGTGCCGGCACCCTGGGAGGAATTCAGGCTGAAACTACGTTAGAAAGGGCAAAAAATGCAGTCTCTTTGGGAGGTAAGGTGATCCTGGCTTCTGAAAATATCGTGAATCCTGAATTTGAGGGAGCACGTGTAGCCAGTCCTGCCCTGATCGAAGTGAATGCCCAGGATCAAAAAATCTACTTCGGAGAGTGTTTCGGTCCGGTGGTATTTGTGATCAAAACAAAAAATAGTGAAGAATCTCTTGCCCTGATGAAACAGGCGGCTGAAGAAAAGGGTGCGATAACCTGTGCGGCCTATTGCACAGACGAAGGTATGATGCACCATATTGAAGAAGAAATGAATGAGGTGTTTACACCAGTTTCGTTTAACTTTACCGGAGCCATTTTTGTGAACCAGCATGCTGCCTTTTCTGATTTCCATGTAACAGGTGGAAATGCCGCGGGCAATGCAAGTTTTGCGAATCCTGATTTTGTTAACCGTCGCTTTGTGTGGGTAGGGAACCGAAGAATAAAATAATCCAACCGCCACTGTCTTTATTACGTTATAAACCTCGATAACATTTAAAATTCTTATACTTGCGCAAAGAAGATCATCCGTATGGAAAAAGCTCTTAGAATAATTCTCCCGTTGGTAATTTTGGTACTCGCCTATCTGCTCTATGATTCCATAGCCAGACCTATCCGTGAACAGAAAAAAATTGCCCAGATCGAAGAAAAGATCATAACCCGTCTTGGCCATATCAAAGCGGCCCAATTCGCTTACAAGGACCTGACAGGTAAATTCAGCAATAATTTTGATACGCTGATCCATGCCCTGAAAAACGAACAATGGCCTGTAGTAAAGGCTATTGGGGATCCTGAAGATTCGACAACGGTTATGGTCTATGACACAACGTATATATCACTGTATGAATATGCATTTCCGACAAAGGATGTGAATATTGATTCCTTATCCTTTGTACCCCTTAATCCAAAAGGTACTAAGTTTCGCATGCAGGCTGATATTATCACGGTAAATAATACCAAAGTGGCAGTATTTGAGGTTGAGGATCCTGAACCTTATAATAAGGAAAGAGCACTTATACTTGGTGATCTGACTCAGCCCGTCTATACAGGTAATTGGGAATAATCTGACAGAATCATTCGCATATACGACACTCACCCCGGACCAGGTTTCCGGAAAAGCACTTGCTCTTGATATTGGCATCAGGAGCAATTTGCTTTCTTATACAGTCTATGCCCGTGAACGTCAGCTTATCCGCATTGTTGCGACCGAACTTGTGCAGTCGCTTGCCGAAAATGAAACCCAGTTTACCCAGTGGGTGAGAAATGACGAATGGCTCGGAATGAAGTATGAGCAGGTCAATATTGTATGGAATGATGCGCGTTTCAGTCTTGTACCCGCCGATTATGCCCGGCCACAACATGCGGCCACCCTTGCCCGACACCTGTTTCAAACAGACTCCTTTGAGATGCTCCGTTATAGCGATGCGGGAAAGGATCAGCTTCTTTTTCCGGTAAACGAAAAGGTCTATTATGCCATTCGTGGCCGTTTTCCAGATGCCCACCACGAACATATCGCCTGCCGGATATTAAACTGGTATATGGATCCTTCCATCGATCAGGAATTTCTGGTGGTGAATCAAGGCGATTACTTGCAGGTCTTGTATCGTGAAGGCGAGAAGTTGCAGTTTTGCCAAAGCTTTCCTTCTTCGACACCGGGAGAAGGAGCCTATTTTGTACTAAATACGATGGAAAAGCTGGCCATCCATCGCGAAAAAGCCAGTATCCGAACCCTGGGATTGTCGGAGGAGAGTGCCCTGTTTCAGAGTCTGGATACCTATATCCGTTCGGTAAAAGGATGGAACATTCCCCTTCCGGAGGCCCTTAAACAAGCGTATTCCTATCATCCCCTCCTTGTTTCGAAATTATGAGAATCATTGCCGGCAAGTATAAAGGCCACGTGATCCATGCCCCTAAATCGATCCCGGCACGCCCAACAACCGATCGCTCTAAGGAATCCCTTTTTAATATTCTGAATAACAGACTGGACCTGGAAGGGCTTCGCGTACTGGACCTCTTCAGCGGAACGGGGAATATGGCTTTTGAGTTTGCCTCGCGTGGTGCCAAACTGGTACATGCTGTTGATCAGCATGCCACGGCTGTTCACTTTATAAATTCCAGTTTTGAAACCCTGGGCTATAAAACAGGAAAGGCTTTTAAAGCCAATGCCCTCACCTTTTTTAATCGCGCAAGCCAACCCTACGACCTGATCTTTGCCGACCCTCCCTATGGATTACCTGGTATCCCCCAATTTGTAGAAGCAATAATGACCAGTACCCTGCTTCAGGAAGGAGGGTTGTTTATTCTGGAGCATGCCGTTCAGGTGGTTCCCGGGGATAAAAGCAGGGTAGATTATCGGGTTTACGGACAATCGGCCTTCAGCTTTTATGAAAAAACAGCTACTTTTGAAACAAAGCCTGAGTAAGCATGAAAAAAGCAGTATTTCCCGGAACATTTGACCCAATTACCATTGGTCACGTGGATATTATACAAAGGGCCCTCCCCCTGTTTGATGAGATCGTTATCGGAGTTGGAAGAAATAACGACAAAACCCACCTCTTCGACCTGGAAACGCGGCTAAACTGGATTCGGGAGATCTTTAAAGACGAACCCAAGGTTTCCGTTGACCATTACCCGGGATTAACCGTAGATTTTGCCCGCTTCAAAAAAGCACAATGTATTTTACGGGGTTTACGTTCGGTAACCGATTTTGAATATGAATTTCAGATCTCTCAGGTCAATAAAGGATTGAATCCCGATATCGAAACCGTATTTCTTATGGCCACCCCTGCCTTCACACCGATCAGTTCAAAGATTGTAAGAGATGTGATCATCAAAGGAGGAAACTACAAACCTTTCGTCCCAGACGCAGTCCGTCTATAAGACCCACTGAAAACTGAACACTGAAAACTTTTATCCGCCGAAGCATTTCGCGTAGGCGGAGAAAACTTTTCTACTTCCCGGTTCTAAGTGCTTTGCCCAGCAACTCTCTGATTGAGTTATAGGTATCCAACTCGTCTATATCAAGCGTTTTTGGATCGAACCATTTCAAGTCGGTGATATTTTCTTCCAGTTGTGGAAGCATTTTACTGTATGATAGCGCCTGCATTTTGAACCAATGGGTGGTTTTGAGCACCCTTTTCTGTTCAAGGTAATAGGTATGGTACATGCGCATGATCGGCTCCAGAAGTTCCAGCTTTTCTATCCCACATTCCTCCTGCACTTCACGGATGGCCGCCTCTTCGACCGTTTCTCCCTTGTCAACTTTTCCTTTTGGGAGGTCCCATTTTCCCTGGCGTAAAATGAGGAGCAGTTCACCCTTTTCGTTAAAAACAAGTCCGCCTGCTGCCGCAACAGGTTGATAAAGTTTTGAAAACCGTTTGAAGGTTGCCTCGGCATCTTCCGTCATGATGATCAGGCCAAAGTTTCCTATGATTTTATCCGATCGTTCCAGGGTTTCGATGGCCCCCAGCATACCGGCTGTGGTATCGTCGACCATACGATAGTTAGCCCCGAGGAAAAAATCCTGCTCATCGGCTGAAATCACAAGAGGGTACTCGTTGATGAATATTTTATACATTTGCCGCCGTTATGCAGGAACTGATCAATGCCGCGAAAATAGCAGAATATCTGCTTCAAATCAAAGCCATAAAGCTTCAACCCAATGATCCTTTCACCTGGGCCTCAGGATGGAAGAGCCCGATCTATTGCGATAACCGCGTCAGCCTGTCATTTCCAGCTATACGAAGCGATATAAAAAATGCGCTCGCTGCAAAGATTAAGGAGCTTTATCCCGAGGTAGAGGCAATTGTTGGTGTTGCTACTGCCGGCATCCCTCAGGGAGCTTTGGTGGCTGATGCCTTGAATCTGCCTGCTGCCTATGTGCGCCCGGAACCAAAAAGCCACGGACGCCAGAACCAGTTGGAAGGCGATTTGCCAAAAGGATGTAAAGTAGTGGTGCTCGAAGACCTGATCTCAACAGGCAAAAGCAGTTTAAAAGCCGTGGAGGTTTTGCGTGAAATGGGACTGGAAGTCATCGGTTTGGCTGCCATCTTTACCTATGGATTTCCGATCGCCGAAAGCAATTTTAAACAAGCCAGTTGCCCCTGGTTTGCGCTGAGTGATTATAATGTATTGATAGATACGGCGATCAAAACAGGTTATGTTCGGCAGGAAGATGCTGTTAAATTAGCTGAGTGGAGGAAATCGCCGGAAACCTGGGGAAAGTCTGATTTATGATTTATGATTTATGATTTATGATTTTAGGAAATATTTAAAAATTACCCAAAACCCAGAACCCTGTACCCAGAACCCAGAACCTACCCCTTAATCGCCAACTGCCCGCAAGCGGCATCAATATCTTTCCCCCTGCTGCGGCGCACATTAACGATCACCTTTTTCTTTTCGAGGTAGCCAATAAAGGCATCCAGTTTGGCGTCAGTGGTATTCACAAAATCGGCAAATTCAATGGGGTTGTATTCGATGATGTTGATCTTACTCGGTACCTTTTTCCAGAAACGGTAAAGCTCGGCGGCATCGTCAATAGAATCGTTTACGTTATTAAAAACGATGTATTCAAAGGTGACCCGTGTGCCTGTTTTTTCATAAAAGTACTGCAACGCCTCAGCCAATACATCCAATGAGTTTGTTTCATTGATGGGCATCATCTCATTCCTTTTGGCATCATTCGCTGCATGGAGGGAAAGGGCAAGATTAAAACGCACCCCGTCGTCGCCCAGTTTTTTGATCATCTTGGCCACCCCTGCGGTGGAAACAGTGATACGCTGCGGACTCATTCCCAGGCCATCAGGAGAGGTGATACGGTCAACAGAATACATCATCCCGGAATAATTCAGCAATGGCTCACCCATTCCCATGTACACAATATTGGAAAGGGGGATTTGATAATGCTCAATTGCCGCCCTGTTGATGAGCACGACCTGGTCGTATATTTCATCTCCGGTAAGATTTCTTTTGCGCTCCATATACCCCGTGGCGCAGAACTTACAGCTCAGGCTGCATCCCACCTGTGAGGAGACGCAAGCCGTCATACGGTCGCGGGAAGGGATCAAAACGCCTTCTACCATATGGCCATCATACAATCGAAAACCAAATTTAATGGTGCGGTCGCGGGAAACTTGTTGGGTGGCAATGGTAACGGCATGGATCTCGTATTTTTCCTCCAGCAGGTTTCGTAGCTCTTTGCTGATATTCGACATCTCCTCAAAGGAATGGGCAGATTTTTTCCAAAGCCATTCATAGACCTGTTTGGCACGGAAAGCTTTTTCACCCACAGCGGTAAGTTGCGCAATTAGCTGTTCGAGAGAAAGGGAGCGGATATCAATTTTAGAAGAGGTAACGACCATAAAGCAACAAAGATACGGCATAGAAAATTGACCAAGCTCCTCTGAATTCTTACCTTGCAAAAAAATAGCTCTGTTATGGCCGTTGCAGCACCCTTCAATATCAAAAAATGGATCGACGAACACCGTCATTTGTTGAAGCCTCCGGTAGGTAATGTTCAGGTTTGGGAAGATTCTGAATTTATCGTGATGGTAGTTGGTGGACCAAACTCCCGAAAAGACTATCACTACAATGAAGGGGAAGAGTTTTTCTTTCAGCTTGAAGGCGATGTGGTGGTGAAAATTATTGATGAAGGGAAACCCCGCGACATGCATATCCGCGAGGGGGATGTTTTTCTGCTCCCACCCCGGGTGCCCCATTCCCCGCAGCGTGGTCCGAATACCGTGGGACTGGTCATTGAAAGAAAGCGCGAAACGAGGGAGCTGGATGGCTTTCAATGGTACTGTGAAAATTGCGGCGAGAAATTGTATGAAGAATTTGAATACGTAACAGATATCGTCAAACAACTCCCTCCTATTTTTGAACGTTTCTACGATAACGCAGAACATTGCACCTGCAAAAAATGCGGGACTAAAATGGAGCGCCCGATCAAAAAAACCTGATATGCTGCTGGAAATACACCCACAAAATCCGGAGCCGAGAAAAATTGCTCAAGCCATTGAGATCATCCGGAAAGGGGGCGTGGTTATTTTTCCAACCGACACGATCTATGCCTTGGGCTGCGATCTGAATAATACCAAGGCCATCGAAAAGGTATGCCGCATTTTGGGTAAAAAACCCGAAAAAGCCAATCTTTCCCTGATCTGTGCCGACTTGCGGGATTTAAGCGCTTACTCCGCCCCCATCAATTCAACGGTTTTTAAACTAATGAAAGCCTGCCTGCCAGGGCCGTATACCTTTATTCTCAAGTCGAGCCGGCTGGTTCCCAAACTATTTCAATCCAATAAAAAAACGGTCGGAATCCGGGTTCCCGACAATAAGATCATCCATTCGCTCCTGGAACAACTGGGACATCCACTCGTTTCAGCCTCCGTTCACTCGGAAGATGAGATCATTGATTACCTGACCGACCCGCAGGAAATTTACGAACAGTTCGAAAATCAGATCGACCTGCTGATCGATGGCGGTGCTGGTGATAATCAGCCTTCCACGGTGATCGACTGTATTGAAGGGGAGCCTGTTTTGGTGAGAGAAGGGAAAGGGAAGGTGGATCTATAGCAATTGAATGTGTCAAAAAACTGCATTGTAACGGTAAGGGCGTGGTAAAGTCAAAATTCCCTTCCGTCAATTTTCCTTTAAAAAAATAAGCGGTCATTTTTACCTTCGCAGCCTTTATGTCGAAAATTACCGCATCCTCAAAATCGCTTTATTCCCATATACGCAGCGCGTTAAGGGGTGAGGAACACGATTATACTGCGGGGAGCATCAACAAAGCCATTTTCCTTCTGGCAGTACCGATGATCGCGGAAATGGTTATGGAATCGACCTTTGCATTGGTTGATATGATCTTTGTATCGCGTCTTGGGGTGGAAGCTGTTGCCGTGGTGGGACTGACAGAACCGGTGATGATGATCATCTATTCAATGGCCATGGGATTAGGGATGGCAATTACGGCCATTGTAGCACGACGAATTGGTGAAAAAGACCCCAAACAAGCCTCTGATGCGGCTTTTCAGGCTATAGTCATAGCGGTTTTGCTTGCAATTCCATTAGGGTTTTTGGGTTATGCCTATTCTGGAAACATCCTTCGTTTTATGGGTGCCACGGAGTCAGTGATCAGCCAGGGGTCTGGCTTTACGCAGGTCATGTTTGCCGGCAACCTGAGTATCTTTTTGCTTTTTCTCATTAACGCCATATTCCGGGGGGCGGGAAATCCCGCCATTGCCATGCGCTCCCTTTTTCTGTCAAATGGACTCAATATCATCCTCGATCCCATCTTTATATTCGGCTTGGGACCAATTCCTGCCATGGGGGTAGAAGGAGCGGCCATTGCAACCGTTATCGGGCGATCCTGTGGAGTCTTATACCAACTCTATCACCTTCTGGATGGGAGCGGGATCATCCATCTCACAAAAGAAAATGTGGTGATGCGCTTTCAAACTGTTCGTGAGATCCTGGTTGTTGCCGCGTCGGGTGCAGGACAATTCCTGATCGAGTCGGCCAGCTGGATTTTCCTGGCCCAGGTCATTGCCCGTTTTGGGGAAACAGCCGTAGCCGGATATACCCTGGCATTTCGGGTCATTGTTTTTACCCTGCTCCCCTCCTTTGGTATTGCCAACGCGGCTGCCACACTTGTTGGTCAAAATTTGGGAGCTAAACAGCCTGAAAGAGCTGAAACTTCAGTATGGAAAGCCGCCCTTTACAATACCTTTTTCCTGTTTGGGGTCTCCGTGGTATTTTTTGTCTTTGCCGACCCCATACTCCGCCTCCTATTTAACGCAAAGGAGGCCGAACTGGTAGTGGGAAGATCAGCCTTACAGATCATTTGTCTGGGATATATCTTTTTTTCCTACGGAATGGTGATCGGACAAGCGTTTAACGGCGCCGGGGATACTTTCACACCGATGATGATCAGCCTGGTGGTATTTTGGGGGATACAGATCCCGCTTGCATACGGACTGGCTATTTATCTGGATTGGAAGAGCAACGGAGTATTTGCATCCATAGCCATTTGCCATTCTCTTTACGCTATTGCCGCGATTAAGCTTTTTAAACGTGGTAAATGGAAATTAACTAAGGTTTAAGATAAACCCCGAGTGGAATTTCTTTTTTAACTTGCGCCCACTTTTAAAACCCTTAAAAATATGAATTTCGATCTTATCGTTATAGGAAGTGGTCCTGGTGGTTATGTAGCTGCTATTCGTGCGGCCCAGCTCAAAATGAAGGTGGCCATTGTCGAAAAGGAAAGTCTCGGTGGCATTTGCCTGAACTGGGGATGTATACCCACCAAAGCCCTTTTAAAATCAGCTCAGGTTTTTGATTATATCAACCACGCAGATCAATACGGGATCACAGTAAAAGATGCAAAAGCCGATTTCGGTGCCGTCATTCAAAGATCCAGAGGTGTCGCGGATGGAATGAGCAATGGTGTTAAGTTCCTGATGAAAAAAAATAATATCACCGTGCTTAGCGGCATGGGAAAACTTGTTGCAAAAGGAAAAGTGGAAGTTGCCGCGGAAGATGGTAAAAAAGAAATCCACGAAGCAAAAAATATCATCCTGGCAACCGGTGCCCGTTCCAGAGAATTGCCGGCGTTGAAAATTGACGGGAAAAAGATAGTAGGCTATCGCGATGCCATGGCACTTCCCAAACAACCTGAATCCATCGTGGTTGTCGGCTCAGGTGCGATAGGCTGTGAATTCGCTTACTTCTATCATGCCATGGGAACGAAAGTTACCATCGTAGAGTTTTTACCCAATATCCTTCCGGTTGAAGATGAAGAAGTTTCTAAACAACTGAGTAAGATCTACAAGAAGAGCGGCATTCAAATCATGACCGAATCAGAAGTAACCAAAGTAGATACTTCAGGCAAAGGCTGTGTGGTAACCGTAAAAACGAAAAAAGGGGAAGAAATCCTTAACTGCGATGTAGTGATATCGGCCGTAGGTATCCAGGCAAACCTCGAAAATATTGGACTCGAAACCCTGGGCGTCAAAACTGAAAAGGGAAAAGTGTTGGTTGATGATTATTATAAAACCAATATTGATGGGGTCTACGCCATTGGCGATATCGTAAAAGGACCTGCTCTTGCTCACGTTGCCTCTGCTGAAGGGATTATTTGTGTTGAAAAACTTGCCGGACATCATCCAGAGCCATTGGATTATGGAAATATTCCAAGTTGTACCTATTGCTGGCCTGAAGTGGCTTCGGTAGGTATGACAGAACAACAGGCTAAAGACGCCGGTTATGAGTTGAAAGTCGGTAAGTTTCCTTTCTCTGCTTCCGGAAAGGCCTCTGCATCAGGCGCCAAGGATGGTTTTGTAAAGGTTATTTTTGACGCAAAATATGGTGAATGGCTGGGAGCGCATTTTATTGGTGCGAATGTTACGGAAATGATTGCTGAGGTTGTTGCTGCCAGAAAACTGGAAACGACCGGACATGAGATCATCAAAACCGTTCACCCTCACCCTACCATGAGCGAAGCCATTATGGAAGCTGCTGCTCAGGCCTACGGCGAGTGTATCCATCTATAATGATTTTCTGAAATAACTGAAAGCCTGCTCTTTTTGGGCAGGCTTTTTTGTTCAAACGGATTTGGGAAAAGTAATTTGAAACGATGTTCCTTCTCCCTTTGAACTGTCTATTTGAATACTAGCGTCGTGGGCCGTTAAAACATGCAAAACGGTTGTCATACCCAAGCCAACACCCCCTGAGCGTTTGGTAAAAAACGGTTCAAATATTCTCTTTTTGTCTTCCTCACTTATTCCTATCCCCGTATCCGAAATGCTTACTTTTATCTCTTTGCTTGTTTCGGTCATTGCAATTTCGAGTTTCCTCGTTTTTGTTGATTCCATCGCTTCTATAGCATTGGTCAAAATATTGAGGAAGGCCATCCTAAGCCGCTGGGGGTCCAACTCTAATACACTACCATCAATGAGTTTATCCACCTTTAACTGAATTTTCTTTAAAAGGATCCTGTCGTTGACCAGTTCAAGTGCCTGACGGATCACTCCCGCCAGATCAGTTTGGCATTTCTGGATTTTGGTCTCTTTGGTTGAACTTAATAAGTCTTTGATCAAATTATTTATACGCTGACTGTTTCGTTTGATGATATCCGCAAATTCTATAAATTCCGAGGGGACCTTTCTGGCTTCTAACTCTTCACGCAGCTGATCGGCAGCCAGATTGATATTTGTCAGCGGGTTACGTATCTCATGAGCCATGATGCGTGCCATTTTGCCGGTCATGCTTACCTGTTCTGCAAGGGCCAGTTGCATTTCAGCCCTTCGAAGTTGGCTGATATCATTAATTACTCCGAAATAATGGACCAGGTTGTCGGATTCTGAATAATACCGAAAAATATTCAGCGAAGATTCGATCCTGTTTTGTTCCCTATCAATAAGGAGGGTTGACCAATTTTGAAAGGGGCGTCCTACTTGTAAACTTTTTTTATTGAATTCAAAATCCAACTGATCAGCGAAAATGCTTCCGATCGGGGTATGGATCTTATCATTCCCAAATTTTGTTTGAAAAGCC
Source organism: Bacteroidota bacterium (assembly GCA_003531115.1). Lineage (GTDB taxonomy): Bacteria > Bacteroidota > Bacteroidia > UBA8524 > UBA8524 > UBA8524. The sequence continues at coordinate 20,130 of DQHT01000078.1, forward strand.
GGGTTTGTTTCTTTCAGGATACAATCGGCATCCATGATAAACGTGGGTTCTATGTTGGAGGTGAAAAAACTTCGCAACAGGCGTTGATTCTCCTGGTACATTCTGGTATACTCGAACCGTTGGATACAATGCCGCAGACTATGTTCAAAACCCCTGGAACTGAGGCTTGATTTTACCAGAAAATCGGAAGCTCCGGCCTTGATGGCCTCAATATCAAGCTCCTGGCTACCTTCGCGAGAAAGCAGGATTATCGGTTTATCGATGCCATAGCCGCGAATTTCCCGGATGAATTCCAAACCACTTTTGTCTACTATCTGATCGTCGATCAGATACAGGTCGTGGCTGTTGCTCATAACCGCCTCAATACCATACTCATAACCGGATACCCAGTCAAGTTTAAAGATATCCCCCAAGGATGCCATGAGGCCTTTGATCAACGCAAAATCATCCTCATTATCGTCGACCATCAAAATCGAATACGCTGACTTTTTATATGGCATTCGTTTTTAACTATTTTCAATACCCAGATTATTCATTTTATTGTACAAAGTTTTGCGGTCAACCTGAAGGAGGTCTGCCGTTTTGCTTTTATTATAATTTGTTCTCACCAGGGCATTGAGAATAGCACTTTTTTCTGCCTTACCGACAGCTGATTTCAGATCGAGTATTTCATGGTCCTCTTCTTTTGATGCCGTATCCATGAACCAGGTATCGGGATGCACGATCTCATCCGGCAGTACTTTAACACTGATCTTTCCACGTGTAGTGAACAGGGCGCATCGCTTCACAATATTTTTAAGTTCACGCAGGTTTCCCGGCCAGGAATAGTTTAAAAATTTCTCTAAAACTTCCTCCTCAACACCGGGAATATTTTTATCCAGTTGTTGATTTGCCAGATCAAGAAAATGTTCGGTGAATACGGGTATATCTTCTCTTCTATCCCTCAGGGAAGGGAGAGAAATTGAAAATTCATCGAGACGGAAAAATATATCCTGCCTAAAGCTTCCTTCAGACATTTTTCGTTTCAGGTTATCGTTTGTGGCTACGATCAGGCGAACATCGACCTCGGTGTCTCTTTCATCTCCGATCATACGCACCTTCTTCTCCTGCAGGACACGCAGTAGTTTTATCTGATTTTCCTGAGAGAGATTTCCTATTTCATCCAAAAAAAGAGTACCTCCCGAGGCGAGTTGAAAATAACCTCGTTTATCGAACAAAGCACCTGTAAAGGCTCCTTTTTTATGGCCGAAGAGTTCACTTGCTGCAAGATCAGGGCTCAGGGCGCCGCAATCGACCGCCAGAAAGGGTTTTTTATTGCGTTTGCTATAATGGTGGATAGCCCTGGCTGCGATTTCTTTGCCTGTTCCGCTTTCGCCCAGAAGGATAACGGTCATGTCAGTTGGCGCCACCAATTCGATAAGCTCCTGAATTTGTTTTCCTGCTTTTGATTCTCCGATAATATAATCCAACTCGCCACCAATGGCCTGCTTTTGGGTTGCTGTATATTCCCCGTTAATCCGCATCTCATGGTGCATTCGCAATAATTTTGCAGCATGTTCAAGGGCTTTTTCAAGGGTCAGGAGAATTTCATCGGGCAAAATGGGTTTCGAAACATAATCGAAGGCGCCCATTTTAATGCTCTTAACGGCAACATTCACATCCGCATAGGCGGTCATTAAAATCAGGGGGACGTACGGCCGAATATTTTTTAGTGCGCGGATCATATCCAGGCCATCTTTATCCGGCAGTCGGAAGTCGCAAAGCACCAGATCAAATTCCTTTTCGTTGAACAGGCCCAGACCGGAGTTGCCGCTATATGCCAACTCTACTTCATGACCGTTTTTTCCGAGAAAGCGCTTTAGCAATGCGCAAAGGTCATTATCATCATCTACACATAGAATTTTCGCCATTCCCTGAACTGTGTAGACAAAAATAACGGATAATTAGTACTTTATACTAAATATTGATCAGATTAATCACTATCCAGGCTCAAAACTTTTCTCACGGCAGCAATTATCTCCCCTTTATCAAAGGGTTTAGAAATAAAACAATCTACCTCCGGAATAAATTCATCAAGCGATTCTGAATCATTTGTATGAGCGCTCATCATGATCACCTTTGCCGATCGTTTCTTTTCCGAAATAAGCGTATGTAACAGGTCATAACCGTTGCCATCACCTAAATTAACATCAATAAAAACCAGTCCGGGATCCACACTTTCCAAAAGAGCATATGCCTGGGCATAACTCGTTGCGATCGATACCTGATAATTAAAATGCTTCTTAAGGATCTGACTTAGTATTGAAGCAATAGTTTCTTCATCCTCTGCGATCACAACATGATTATTCATTTCTTTGATCGATTCGACATTGAATTTATTTATTGTCCTGCCCGAATTCCTTCAATGCTTCCTTTAGTGAACCCATATCATGTTTAAACTCCGTTTTAAACTCTTCCCAGTTCTCCTCTGTTTCATATCGAAAACTCTCCCAGCGTCTTTTCAGCTCTTCATTTTTTTGTTTCAAATTCTCCGCTTCTGTTTCAAGGGCTTCTTTTTTCTCCTCCTTGGCATTTTTGGCTTCTTCCTTCAACCTTTCAATTTCCTTCTGGTTTTCTTCCAATTGCCGAATATACTCTGCTTTTAGGGCGTCGTACTCCTTTTGAAATTTCTCCTGCATTTCCTTCTTCTCCTGTTCCAGTCTGCTTTGCTCATCCACCTTTTCCCTCTTCTGATTTTCACAGGAAATAAGATACCCGGAAACACATACCCCGAGGAATAATAGAATGCTGAACCTGATTATTGAAGTTTTCATTTCTTTACCATTTTTACTGAACGGCCTCCAATGCTGTGCCAAGCGGCATTTTCGTGTAGTCGGCCATCTCCCGGGATCCCTACTGGGATGCAAGTGGGTAAAGGAGGCACCCCTTTGCGGAGAAAATTCTACAATGGATCGTCATCTGGCAAGCAGGAAAACCTCTCAGTAGGCAGTTTTAGTCTGCCCTTTGTGACTATGCCTGTTCTTTTACATTTGGGTGTCGTTTTTTCTGGCACGGTATTATAGCATATAGTGTAAATAATATTATTGACTATGGGAGCACTTGCAGATAAACTAAAAGGAAATTGGAACATTTTAAAAGGACAAGTGAAAAGCGAATATGGCGAGCTCACAGATGATGACCTTTTATATGAAGAAGGTAAGGAAGATGAGCTTCTTGGCCGTATCCAGAAAAAAACGGGTCAAACAAAGGAAAAAATAAACTCCTTTATTGAAGGTCTGAAGGTCTGATTTTTTATTTCATATAACTTAAAAGCCTGTTCCTTGTGAACAGGCTTTTTTTTTTAATCTTGTTCTGTTCTTGGTCGACCTTGGATGATTACCCGTGCATTTTCCAGGATATAGTGGTTGCCTCCTACATTCATGAGCGCCACTTGTACGTTTACAGCCTGCTCAGGCAGCCGGTCTATGAATAAGCGCCTTTTAACACGCTCTTTCTTCTTCAGGTCAGGTTTAACCCGGGCGAGATCGATATAATAAAAAGATAATTCCTGATTTAAAGTATCTGTAACGCGTAATGCTAACCAGCCTTTGTAAGGATAGTCCTCGCATTGAAACAAGCCATCAAAGGATATCGAAATGGCCTGATATGCCCGGCCGTCCACTTCAAAGGTACCTAATTCCTGCCCATCCTTTGTTCGGAGTCCCGTTCCTTTAATTTCTTTGCCTGGCGGCAAGAGTTGCCAATCGTCATGCACTTTTCTTTCCAGCACCTTCATTTTTATATCCGGGTATTCAGCGCGGGTAACAAATCCTTCAGGATATTCTGTATGCCATTGATAGGTGAGAATAAAATCGGCAGAAGCTGCCGGAAATCCTTCAAAAATGGGAGAGTTTAGCTGTGCCCCATCGCGGTACTCATTGTAAACAAATACCCGACCCGGCAATCCATGGGTTGAGATCAGCGGTTGAATGCCAGTACTATCCCGCCATTTTTTTAAATCGTCAAGCATGGAAACGGGGACATGTTCATTGTCCCAATGGCTGGTACGGTTGAAATTGAAAAAGGCAATTTGTTGAAACAAGAGCAGAATTGCCGGCAAGAGGGCTGTTGGAAAGGCAAAGGATCGGGGAAGTTTGGCGAGAACAAAAAATAAAGCAAGTACAAACAACGGAAAAAAGTGAAGGGCTGCGCGATCAAGCGGGTAATGTACATCAAGAACCAGGTGCATGACAGTCGTTCCGATAATAGTGAGCCAAAATATTTCCTGGANNGTAAATAAAAAACAAAGGCCAAAAAAACCAGAAGGCTATGGTCCAGTGTTCGGGAATAAACTCAGCCAATAATCTTCCAACGATCACATCAATAAATCCCTCCCCTGTTCCATGATAGAGCGCCCCTCCTTCCTTCAGGTCAAAGGCCAGCTTAACCGCGTAATAAAAAGGGATCGCACCTGCAAGGACAAACAGCAGAATGGCCAAAATCCTTTCTTTTATGGAATAACGGTTTATAGAAAACCCAACCAGCCTGAGTACAACGATACCCATAATGGCGATTAAAGGAACAAGCAACGACAAATTAGCCCAGGCAGCGAGGTTTGCAAAGAACACAAGCGCGAAAAGATGATCTGCCCTCCCCTTTTTCAAGTACTGAATAGTATGAAAAATAGCAGCCAGCAAAAAGGCCATTGACATACCATAGCCCCGGGTAAGATGGAAAAAACTGATAAAATAATGGGAGCCGATCATAAACAGTACCCAACAAATGGCCAGGACAGGGTTCGAAAAAAAACGCTGGAACTTCAGGACATAGAAGGCAAAAAGCAGGAAAGAAAGCACATTGGGCAGCCGCAACGCAAGTGGCGAATCTCCGAAAAGCAGAAAACTCAAATGGGTGAATAAAGAATTGAGTACATGGTTGTTAGCATTCGCTTCGATCAAAAAAGGCTGAAATGCACCGGTTTGCACATAGCGGAAGAAAGTCGAGACCTCATCGCTAAACAAGGGAATGAAAGCAGCGCGGAGGAAAATATAGACGAAGGTCAACCCCAATAAGGTGAGTGAAATTGGCCGGATCAAATTTTGCCCGCTATACATTACGCCAAATATACTTCAGGATTTAAACCCCGCCGGCTAAACTTTTGGTTAAATTTTCAAACCAATACCAATTCTCCCGCTAAATATTTTTGGGAATCCGGTAAAAGTATTATCCGTATTTTTTTGTTGTGTCGGGGTAAAGGCCGGGTTTTTAACTTCAAATACATAGGTTTCAAACTGACTCAGGCAAAGCGGAATATTTACATCCAAAAACCAATTGGGACTAAAGTAGTAAGAGACTCTCGGTGTTAAAAAAAGCTGAACTCCGTATAACTTATCTGTTACCGGAAATGAACTGGCTACATGTGGCTCTCGTTTATTACTGAAATAATAGGTTCCGGCACCAAATCCTAATGAAGGAACCAGCTTGCCCTCCTTTTTTGTGTTAAAATTAAGAATGAATTCATAACGAAGCGCGAACGATGCTTCCCGCATGTCTTGTCCTCCAACAACCTCACTTGAGCCGCTTTGGTTTTGTACAATTTCTGTCTGGGTTCTTCTGTTTCTCAAGCTTAAGTTGCCAATTTCAATTTCATGAAAATTATTTCGCCCGGATTTCCATTGAAAAGCGATGCCTGGCTGAATGGTTCTGAGGGACCTGTATGTTTCTCGTGTAGTACTTGTATCGGAACCGGCATAATTCTCCAATTGCTCCTCATAGGTAATTTGGTTATATGCTTTAATGGCCATTCTATAGTCGAGGAACGAATTCTGTGCCTGGCTGCTAGCGCAAATCAAGAGGATCAAAAACAGGAAACAATATTTTTTCATGGTGGGAGTCATTTGTAGGGTTGAACGAAAATTGAGGCTATTTATTCTATTTTGTTTTATAGCCTATTGAAACCCTTGGGGATTCCTGGTCTTTGACAAATTGTTTCAGGTAGTCAAAAATGAGCTGAATCTTTTCGTCCTGCCCAACAACCTTGTTACGAATTTCTTCCATCTGTATCAACAGGTCTTTGTGAGTCAAAAGCATTTTGCGCATCTTAAGGAAAGTCCTCACAATGGCAATATTGACTCCAATTGCGTGATCACTGTTCAATACACAGGATAACATGGTAATTCCTTGTTCCGTAAAACAATACGGGGCGTAGCGTAATCCTTGCCTATCTGATTTGGAGGACGCAAATTGCGTCCTCCAAATTTCAAATTCAGTAGCCAATTCTTTTCCTATCAGCTTGTCCATTTTCTAAACGGTTTTTATCAAGGAAATAACCGAGGGTCTGATAAACATCAGCGAATTTCCCTTCCAATTCTCGGAGCTTTTCACTCAATTCTTTGTGAGACAAGGCATAGTGGCGAATCAGAACAAAGGTTCGCATGATGAGAATATTCGTCTGAACTGCTCTTTCGCTTCGAAGCACGCTAGACAACATGGCAATTCCCTGTTCGGTAAAGGCATAGGGCAATGCTTTTTTGGGTCTCCGGCTGGAAGATGTCATCACAAATTGTGATGACATGCTTTCCCATTCATTCTGACTAAGTCGAAACATGAAGTCGTCAGGAAATCTGCTTGAATTTCTTGAAACTGCTTGATTTAAAACCCGTGTCTCTACTTCGTATAATGCTGCCAGATCAAAATCCAGCATGACCTTGCAATCCTGTATCGTATGGGTTTTCTGTTTTAAGATTTCCATAATCATGTTAAGCTACATCCCGCTCCCTCGCTCTGACCGAAGGTCCGCTTCCCGCTCCCTTCTTCACCCTCCCCAAACATCTTTATCCAAACTCCGGAAATGAATCGCTTCTGCAAGATGTTCGATTTTGATCTCATCGGTCCCGGCCAGGTCAGCGATGGTGCGACTTACTTTTAGTATACGATCATAAGCCCTGGCCGATAAGCCAAGCTTTTCCATAGCTGTTTTCAGTAGTTTATCTCCGGCAGTATTGATCTTGCATATTTCCCTCACTTTATTGTTTGGCATCATGGCATTGCAGTACACCTCCTTTTGCTCCAAAAAACGTTGTTGTTGTCTTTCCCGGGCCTGAATGACCCGTTCCCGAACCGCGGCGCTGTCTTCCGACTTGCGCTCACTCGAAAGTTCATCAAAAGAAACGGGGGTGACCTCTATATGGATATCAATGCGGTCTAGCAAGGGTCCGGATACGCGACTCAGGTACTTTTGAACCACTCCCGGTCCACATACGCATTCTTTGTCAGGATGGTTGAAATACCCGCAAGGACAGGGGTTCATGCTGGCAACCAGCATAAAACTGGCCGGGTAATCCACCGACATTTTAGCCCTTGAAACGCTCACTCTCCTCTCTTCCAGAGGCTGCCGCATCACTTCAAGAACTGTACGCTTAAATTCAGGCAGTTCATCGAGGAATAAAACACCGTGATGAGCCAGGGAAATTTCTCCCGGTTGTGGGTTTCCTCCGCCTCCTACCAGAGCCACATCACTGATCGTATGGTGGGGGGAGCGGAAAGGTCTGCGGGAAATCAGGCCCACATGTTCGCCCAGACGGCCGGCTACAGAATGAATTTTCGTGGTTTCCAAAGCCTCCTGAAGGGTAAGGGGTGGTAATATGGAAGGCAGGCGTTTGGCGAGCATGGTCTTTCCGGCTCCCGGGGGACCGATCAGTATAACATTATGTCCTCCTGCCGCGGCGATTTCGAGCGCACGTTTGATATTCTCCTGTCCGCGCACATCACTAAAATCTTCATCGAAATCAAAAAAGGTGTCTTCAAACTGCTTGCGGGTATCGATCTCAAAACGTTCCAATCCTGTTCCATGACTAAAATAATTCACCACATCATTCAGGTGGGTGGCGCCATAAACTTCGAGTCCGCTCACAATGGCCGCTTCTTTTGCGTTTTGAATGGGCAGTATAAATCCCTTATACCCTTCTTTTCTGGCCTGTATGGCAATGGGCAGAGCGCCTTTCATGGGTTGCAGGCTGCCATCAAGAGATAGCTCTCCCAAAATAAGGAACTTTTCTAAAGGCTCCGGCTCGATTTGTCCGGATGCAGCAAGAATGGCCATCGCGATCGTGAGATCATACGACGAGCCTTCCTTGCGCACATCGGCGGGTNNCATATTCACCACGACTTTTTTGCGCGGAAAAGACAGTCCCGTGTTTTTGAAAGCGGTTTCGATGCGCAGGTACGATTCACGTATTGCGTTATCAGGCAGTCCTACAAGGTGATATCCCACCATCCCGTCTCCGCAATTCACCTCAACGGTTATCGTCATCGCAGAAACTCCATAAACCGAACTTCCAAAACTTCGTACTAACATGAAAGCAAGTTAGGAAGGTGAATTACGGAAGTCAAGTGCCATGGGGCTTTTTGACAGAAACCTGACAGAAAACAAGGAAAATTGACACGGATTTGACACAAACCCGAAAACGCATCTATAACCAGCCCTTTTTACGGAAAAAATAGAGGGTAAACATGCTGGATAATACCATCAACCCGATGGCAAACGAATAGCCATACGCCCAATTTAATTCGGGCATGACCCGAAAATTCATTCCATATATACTGGCAATGAGGGTAGGTGGCATAAAAATGACAGAAGCCACGGTAAATATTTTGATGATCTTATTTTGTTCAATATTGATCAATCCTAAAAATGTATCCTGCAAGTACTCCAGTCTTTCGAAGTTAAAGGCCGTATGTTCCAGCAAGGAGTTTATATCCTTGATGAGGATGCGCAGTTTTTCATGTTCAAGAGGCTCGAACTTATCACTCCTTAACATGGCAGAAACCACACGTTGTTTGTCAAAAATATTCTCGCGCAGCAGCATGGTCATTTCCTGAAATTCCGAGATACGAAGCAGGACTTTTTCATCCATACGTTTATGAATACCAAGACCTTTGCTTAACCCGGCTATTTCTTTTGAGATATGTTCGATCATGTCGGCATCCAGGTCGATGCGCGATTCGAAGAGGTTAAGCATAACCTGGGCTCCGTTATGGGAGAAANNAAGAAGAAAGCTGTTTTATTTTGCGAACGGTGTCGGCAAAGGTGCGCAGGTCACTCTCCCGATAGGTGAATAAGAGCTGATCTTTCAGGATAAAACTCACGGGGTGGTTGGCATACTCTACCCCTTCTGCCTGCAGAAAGTTAGAATTTGCGATGATCCGTTCTGCCGTTTCTACATAACGCGAGGAGGTTTCGATTTCCGTTTGTTCCTGCTCGCTCATGAAATTCACACTGAAGGTCTGCTCAATTTCTGCAACCTGGGTAGGTGTGGGGTCTTGCAGGTCGATCCATACCAATGCATCGAAACGATCAAGCTCGGCCAGGCGTTCTATCTTTTCCGTTTGTCGTTCTCCTTTGCGCAGTATCCGGATCATTGTGCCAAATTACAGCCTTAAATCCAATTTATGGGCAAGCTCCTCCAGGTCCTTAATAACCGGGGCAACCAAAGGAATACCTTCTGTTTTACGCCGGGCGGTAAATTCGAACTCCGGTTCACCGGGAATAATAACCGGAATCTCCTCATCCTTTCTTTTAGCTGCCTTAAACCGGGAGATCCACTGATCCATAGCCTGAAAATAAGCATCTTTCGGCCGGAAGGCATCCACCCGTAAGACGCCAAAAAAATGTCCGATCCCTTTGCCGGGTAGATCGGGTTGCACAGGCAGGAAACTTACAAAGGGCGGAACCCAGGGACCAAAATTTGCACCGGATAATACGCCGCTGAATAGGTCGACCACAGCGGATAGGGCATAACCCTTATGGCTGCCATTTTCAGGGGTACTTCCCAAAGTGAGTAAAGACCCGCCATTTTTTAGCTCATCGGCATTGGTACTCCATTCCCCATTTTTACCTTGTACCCAGGTTGGGGGTATTGCTTTTCCGCTGCGTTGGGCGATCTCCAGTTTGCCGTTGGCCGCAGCTGCGGTAGCCATATCGGCGATAAACGGCGGGTGATTTTTCGCCGGCCAGGCAAAACACATCGGGTTGGTGCCCAACATCCGTTCAATGGAATGGGTAGGTGCCACCAACGGACTAGCATTCGTCATGGCAATGCCGATCATGTCTTCTTCCAGCGCCATCATGGCATGGTAGGCAGCAATACCGAAATGATTTGAATTTTCAACTGCTACCCAACCAGAACCATAAACCCTGGCTTTTTCAATGGCGAGCCGCATAGCCTCTGGTCCGCTCACGAGTCCAAGGGCTTCATCGGCATCGAGGGTGGCGGTTGAGGGAGTTTCATGTACGACGCGCATTTCGGGTTTTGTTTTGATCCGGTTCGCCTCCCAAAGGCGAACATAACCTGACAATCGCGCTACTCCGTGTGAGTCTATGCCGCGTAAATCGGCTGCGATAAGCACATCTGTAGCCTGAGCGGCGTGTTCTTCAGAACACCCTATTTTTAAAAAAACCTGATGGGTAAATGCGCGCAACTGCGCTTCGGGAAACAGCGGTAAATCAGTCATTCTATTCCATACTTTCGGCAAGAAGATCGATGATATGTTTGACCTTTACCGTATAATTATTTTTTTTGATAATACTTTCCAAATGCATCAGACAAGCTGAATCTGTTGAAACCAGGTAGTCGACACCCAGGTTTTGGGCCAGATCAAGTTTTTCTTTTCCAAAGGCGACAGATTCTGCCTCATTGCGAACAGAATAGCTGCCACCAAATCCGCAACACTGCTCCTGATCACCCAGCTCAACCCACTCTACTCCTGAAATAGCATTCAAGAGGTTACGGGGAGCGCTGCCTATATTGCATTCCCTTTTGGCCTGACAGGCATCCATCCAGGCTACTTTTCCCGAATTTCTGAGGGAAAGGCTGCTGATATCAACCTTGGTACTCAAAAATTCGGTGAACTCGAGCAGGTTTTTTTGTAGCTGTTTACATTGATTATGGACCACCGAGTTGTGAAACAAGCGGGAATAATCGTTGCGGACCATTCCGGTACATGCCCCTCCAATGCCGACCACAGGGCGGTCTTTGGTAAATTCGGTGATGAATTTTTCACCTACTTCTTTGGCCTGATCCCAGTGTCCGGCGTTATAGGCTGCCATGCCGCAGCAGGTTTGTTCGGTATTGTAGTTCACTTTGCAGCCGAGTTTTTCAAGGATGCGCACCATGTTTCTCCCCGTTTCAGGATAAAACTGGTCGACATAACAAGGCACAAACAGATCTATCTGCATGGGCGCAAATTAAGGGAAAAGGAGGAACAGTTTATGCGTTCCCATAAATGACTAAAAGATGGTGAGACAGGAGATGGTGAGACTTATTTCCATAACCCGGAACCCATAACCCATAACCCGGCGCTTTGGTAAAGACCATTATTTCAAGAAATAACCCTTTGTTCGATATAATCGATCAAGGCATGGATCACCTTGATATGGATCTCCTGGGCCCTGTCGGCATGATCACTTTTAGGAGCCCTGATCTCTACATCGGCGAGTTTGGCAATGGCGCCACCGTCTTTGCCGGTAAGGGCCACCACTTTCATGCCTTTGGCTTTGGCTGCTTCTATAGCAAGGATGACGTTTTTTGAATTTCCGCTTGTGGAGATGGCAAGTAATACATCCTTAGGATTGCCCAGTCCTTCAATAAAACGGGAAAAAACTTTTTCATAGCCATAGTCATTTCCCACGCAGGTCAAATGGGAAGGGTCTGAGATGGATATGGCTGCCAGTGCCTTTCGGTCGTCGCGGTAACGGCCACTCAACTCCTCGGCAAAATGCATGGCGTCGCACATGGAGCCGCCATTGCCGCAGGAGATAATTTTATTTCCATTGAGTAAACTCTCAGCCATCAACTCACCGGCTGCTTCGATACGCAGGAAGTTCTGTTCATCCCTAAGGAAGGTCTGCAATGCCTTTTGGGCTTCTTCAAAATGTTGGCGTATGCGTGACATGCTTCCTTTATCCTTCTGATCTCTTTTTTGCTTCTAATTTTTTGTTGAAGCGCCTTTTTGCTCCATCAAGAAACTTTCTGAACTTAACTACATCATATTCAGAGCCGATTGGTTCCGCAAGTAGTTCTTCCTCGTTGTCGAGTAAAACATAATAAGGCTGGGCAATATGATTGAATTTACAGATCTGAAGGTCGGCATTTATCCGACCAATGGTCTTTTTAAGTTTTCCATCGTGTTTGGAAAGCACCCAGTCAGCCGAGTCTGCCTCAGTTCGGTCATCCACATACAAAGCCACAACCACAAAATCTTCCTGAAGCATTTTCAGGATTTCCGGGTTGGCCCAAACGCGATCTTCCATTTTCCGGCAGTTCACGCAACCGTGTCCGGTAAAATCAATAAAAAGTGGTTTTTCAAGAGTTCTTGCACATGCAATAGCCTGCTTGTAATCGAAATATCCTTTTATACCGTGTGGCAAATGCAGGAAATCGCTGTATTTGGGCTCTTCACAGATATTCCCCTTTTTCGTGCCATTGATCAATGCCGGAAGATTAAAACCATGGGAAGTGGTTGGGGGTAAATAACCGGCCAATCCGGGCAGTGCTGCTCCAAAAAGTCCCGGGATTAGATAAAATACAAATGCAAATGTGGTGATCGCAAAAAAGAGTCGAGGTACTCCCAGAAACTTGAGTTCGCTGTCATGGGCAAATTTTATTTTCCCCAATAGATACAATCCACACAGAATGCTCAGAACGATCCATATACCAATATAGATCTCACGGTCTAGCAATCCCCAATGATAGACCTGGTCAGCCACGCTTAAAAACTTGAGGCCCAATGCCAATTCAACAAATCCCAAAACGACCTTTACTGAATTAAGCCACCCGCCAGATTTCGGAAGGGAGTTTAACCATTGAGGGAAAATTGCAAACAGGGTAAATGGCAACGCAAAGGCTAGCGAAAAACCGATCATCCCAACAATAGGCCTGATAACACCGCCTTGTGAAGCTTCAACCAATATTGTTCCCACGATAGGGCCGGTGCAGGAAAATGATACCAGAACCAGGGTAAACGCCATAAAAAAAACCCCAATCAACCCTCCTTTGTCCGATTGGCGGTCTATTTTATTTACAAAAGCTGAGGGTAATGTTATTTCAAATGCTCCGAAAAATGAGATCGCAAAAATGACAAATATGAGGAAGAAGGCAATATTCACCCCTGCATTGGTTGAAAATTCATTCGCCCCCGTTGCTCCAAAGATTACCGTAAATATGGTTCCTATCAGCGTATAAATGGCAATGATGGAAAATCCATAAAACATCCCCTGAAACATCCCCTTCTTTTTGTCCTTTGCGTTTTTTAGAAAGAAGGTAACCGTCATTGGGATCATTGGAAATACACACGGTGTGAGCAAGCCCGCAAGTCCGCCTATAAAAGCTACCAGTGCAAATAGCATCAAANNCTTTCATCCCCGGCCGTGTTGCCTTTATCATCGGTGTATACCAGAGGTTCGCAGCCTTCCTTATCCAACAGGGTAGGCTGACGTGCTATATCTTCAGGCACGTCGACCAGTGTTGACTTATCGATGGCTTTGTTTTGTCGGTTAAGAATTGCCTGAACAAGCGAATCGTAAGATAATCCGGCATTTGTCACCCCCGCAGTGCCGGGTGTTTCCGGGCTATCCGGAAACCCGGCCGGTTGATCTATAGCTGCTTTTTCCGGAGCACAGGGTTTGGCTGATTTAATAACCTTGGGACCAGAGATCGTTTTTTCAAAATTTGATAAAATACACTGTCCGCTAATCTCAGAACACATTTGAAATTCAACGGCAACTTTTAAGGATGGAGTTAGCTCCGTAATCTTCACTTTTTGCCGGAATTCCAGCTTTTTGACGAAGATGGAAACATCACCTTCCCAAACATCATCATATTTAATTTTGTTTCCAATTGGCCGCGGCTGCTTATCAATAAAGCTTATCCCTTTAACATCAGAAAATTCGAAACTTGTGAGAATAGGACCAAGATCCGGATCCATATTATTGGCATAAATGTACCAGGTATCCGGAACCTTACAGGTATAGACAAGCTCGACTTCATCGCATTGATTGACTGTGGATTTTGAAAAGGTTAGTGTCCACTCGGGCGGGTTGATCTGTGCATGTGCCTTCGGGGAAAGCACAAAAACAAACACCAAAAAAGCCAACACTTTATAAATCAAAGGGGAACCCCATAGAGGGTTAATACTTCTTTTCATTCGCGACAAATTTAGCATTAATTAAAAACGGTGGAATGTTTTTCCATACACCGGCCTCAAATTCTTGTGTATAAGTGAAAAACAAGGGGTTTTATGCCTTGGAAGATATCAATAGTTTTGCCAAAAGCGTTAGTAAAGCGATGAAGCGGTTGATTTGGTTTGTATTTGCCTTTTTTTTAATGGCCTTCGGGGGCGGGGAAGAAAAACTCAGTCCGCTGCAGTACATCGAAATGTACAAACGTGTTGCCGTTATGGAGATGCACCGTACCGGCATTCCTGCCAGTATTACCATGGCCCAGGGACTCCTTGAATCGGGCAACGGCAACTCGCGGCTGGCTACCCAGGGGAATAACCATTTCGGTATAAAATGTAAAAAAACCTGGACGGGAAAAACGATCTATGAAGACGATGATGCTCCCGGAGAATGTTTCCGGGCTTACGATTCGGCCTACCTCTCCTATATCGACCATTCCGAATTTTTATTGGGCAATGTGCGTTATGCCTTTTTGTTCGAGTATGATCGTACCGACTATAAAAGTTGGGCCCATGGCTTAAAAAAGGCCGGCTATGCCACCAATCCCAAATATCCGGATTTGCTGATCACCATCATCGAAAGGCATGAACTCCATAAACTGGATCACCTTAAACCGGAAGATCTGGACATTCCGCCTCATCTTGAACTTCCTAAAGAAGAACCCGAACAACCTAAAAAGATAGAAGAAGGACTGGTCGTCTTCAATGATATTCCTGCCACCCGGGTTCAGGCTGGCGACAATATTGTGAGCCTTGCCAAACGCAATGAAATGGGGGCCTGGGAAATTCGCCGGTACAATGACCTGGAAAAAGAATATGAACTTACCCCGGGTGAGATCATCTATCTAAAACCCAAAAAACGCAAAGGCTCGGTTCCCTACCATGTGGTTCAGCCGGGCGAGACCATGTGGAGCATCTCCCAGATGTATGGCATAAAGCTTAAACACCTCTATCGAAAAAATAAGCTGGATAAAAAGGCGAGTGAACAACCCCTGCCCGGACAAACCCTTAATTTGCAGAAGAAAAGGCAGGAACAACCACTGACCTCCGAAAGAAAAGAGAGCCCGGTGATGAAAGTTGTTTTACCCGAGAACCCGCATAACCCCGGAGATACCTTGGTGAATAAGGAAAAACCAGGTGAACCTGCTCCTGTAGAGCATACTCCGGTTATGAGCACCGAACCGGCAATCACCCAGGAAGAAGCAAAAGACACCCTGAATATCCCCCGCGAAAAAAATGACGAAAGCCAGCATGTTCATATGCATACCGTACTTGCCGGAGAAACCTTGTTCATCATCGCCAAAAAATACCAAACCAGCGTAGAACAGATCCGCGAACTGAATGGTCTGCCAGATTATTCCATTAAACTTGGCCAATTGCTTATCATCAATGATGCAGCGAAGGAAGTTGTGGAGGATACCGAAACCACCACATTCATTCATACCGTTCAGGCAGGCGAAACCTTATACGGTATTGCAAAAAAATACAATATGAAAGTTGATGAGCTTAAGCGTATCAATAACCTGGTAAATGAAACGCTGGCTGTGGGACAAAAACTGAAGCTAAACAAGAGCGAAACAGAAACCATCGAACGATCGACCAATGAACTGCCCGCCACCCATATGGTGGAAAAAGGCGACACCCTGTATAGCATTTCCAGAAAATACCAGATCGCTGTTTCCGACTTAAAAAAACTCAATAGTCTCGAAGCTGAGGTAATTTCGATCGGACAGGTGTTAAAATTGAAATAGCCTTATCTTCGCAGGGCTTAACAGAAAAATCCTGATATGTCAAACTACGATGTAGCCGTTATTGGCTCTGGTCCCGGCGGGTATGTTGCCGCCATTCGTTGCGCTCAACTCGGTTTTAAAACCGCAATTATTGAAAAGTACTCCTCGCTTGGAGGCACCTGCCTCAATGTTGGGTGTATCCCTTCTAAAGCCTTACTCGACTCTTCGGAACACTTTCATAATGCCAAACATAATTTCAGCACCCATGGCATCGATCTCAAAGATCTGAAGGTGAATATCAAACAGATGATAGACCGGAAAAGGGATGTGGTGAAACAAAACACGGACGGCATCGATTACCTGATGAAAAAAAACAAGGTCGATGTGTATACCGGCATGGGCTCTTTTATGAGTGCCACCCGCATTCAGATCAAGGGAGAAAAGGACACGAAAGAGATCGAAGCCAAATACTCCATTATAGCAACAGGCTCTAAACCAAGCAGTTTGCCGGGAGTAACGATCGATAAAAAACGCATTATTACATCTACTGAAGCCCTTGAATTGCAGGAAGTGCCCGCTCACCTGATCATAATCGGTGGCGGAGTTATCGGACTCGAACTGGGATCGGTTTATGCCCGTTTGGGTGCCAAAGTATCGGTGATCGAATACACGGATTCGTTGATCCCTACCATGGACAGAGGACTGGGAAAAGAATTGCAGAAAGTCCTCAAAAAAGAAGGATTCGAATTTTATTTCAAACACAAAGTAACCGGAGCATCCGTTAAAGGCAAAAATGTAACGGTTACTGCCGAAGACCCTTCGGGCGCCAAAGTTGAATTTAAAGGAGATTATTGCCTGGTGGCAGTTGGCAGAAAACCCTATACCGAAGGATTAGGCCTCGACAAGGCAGGCGTTCAGATGGATGAGCGTGGACGGGTAGCAGTGAACGACCATCTTCAAACCAATGTAGCAAATATTTATGCCATTGGCGATGTGGTACGCGGTGCCATGCTTGCCCATAAAGCTGAGGAAGAAGGCGTTTTGGTTGCAGAAATTCTTGCCGGACAAAAACCACATATCAACTATAACCTTATTCCCGGTGTTGTTTATACCTGGCCTGAGGTTGCTGCTGTAGGTTATACCGAAGAGCAACTGAAGGAGTCGGGTAAAAAATATACCGTGGGTAAATTCCCGTTTCTTGCCTCTGGAAGGGCACGTGCTTCGATGGACAAAGACGGATTTGTAAAAGTGCTGGCCGATGCAACAACCGACGAGATCCTCGGAGTTCATATGATCGGACCCCGTGCTGCGGATCTGATCGCAGAAGCAGTTGTGGCCATGGAATTCCGGGCTTCGGCAGAAGATATCGGCCGGATCAGCCATGCCCACCCAACGTACTCCGAAGCCATGAAAGAAGCATCATTAGCGGCTAGCGGAAACAGAGCCCTTCATTTATAAGCACACCCGATTACCCAAAAAGGATAATATGATCACACATCACAGTTCCCTGGATAGTTTTTACAAACAAATTGAATTTGTTCAGGCACATTATAGTGCGCACGGACTAAAAGCCGACAATTTTAATCATGTATTTATCGGTGGACTTGGTGGTTCGGGTATCGGTGCGACCATTACCAAATCGTACTTTATCCATCAGTTTCCTATTCCTGTAGAAGTAGTCAACGATTATTTCCTTCCGGCCTATGTCAATGAAAAGTCGCTGGTAATTTTAGGTTCCTACTCCGGAAATACGGAAGAAACATTATCCATGTTTGAAAAGGCACTTGAGCGGAAAGCGACCATCCTGATTGTATGTGCAGGTGGTCAGCTGATGGAAAAAGCAAAAGAGCAGGGATTGAAATATTATTCGATAGAAGAGGGATTTCAGCCCCGCATGGCCCTGGGCTATTCCCTGGGATTTCTCCTTCGGATCTTCGCTGAACTGATCGATACGGATATCAGCGAAGATATGGAGTCGACCATTGTGAACCTCCAGGACAGCGGCCGTTTGAAGCATGCGGCTAAAAGTTTGGAGAAAAAATTTCAATCGACCCTGAACCGGCGCTATACCATCCTTTGCGACGCCACTTTTTACGGGGTAGCCATGCGTTTTGCCCAGCAGATCAATGAAAATGCGAAGATGGAAGCCTTTGTAAATGTGCTCCCCGAAGCCAATCATAATGTTATTGAATCCTATTATGGACAGCTTCCGTCAAACTTTATTGTGCTGAACAGCAACAGCAACGAACGGGTAAGCGCGCGCTTTGACTTTGTGATCGCGCTGCTGGAGCGGGAAAATAATAAGGTGGCGGTGTTCGAAACCGATGGACTGGATATTGCGACCCTTTTTGAAATGATCTATGTGCTTGATTGGTTTACCATATACATTACTGAACCTTTGAAGGTCGATCCGATGGAGATTGCCAATATCATGTCGCTTAAAGAATACTTAACGGAAATTTAATGGGCTTATTCACCAAAATACAGAAGGTCTTCAATCGCGACTCTGCTCCGGGAAAGGCGGCTTCTGCTTTGGAGGTGGATATGCATTCTCATTTATTGCCGGCAATCGATGACGGATCTAAAAGTCTGGACGACAGCCTGGCTATGATCGAGCGTATGAGTAGTTTCGGGGTGCGTAAGATCATCACGACTCCGCATATCATGTACGAATTTTACAGGAACACCCCTGAGATCATCCATCAAAAACTTGATTTTGTTCGCGAAGCCTTAAAAGAACGCGGCATGAACGTAGCGTTGGAAGCGGCTGCAGAATATTACATGGATGATGCCTTTATCGACATGGTCAAAAATAAAGAGCCCCTGCTCACTTTTGGCGAAAAACTTATCCTGATCGAAACCAATTATATTCAAAGTCATCCGCAACTACTCCAGGTTTTTTTTGATCTGAAAATCCAGGGATTTAAGCCGGTATTCGCCCACCCGGAGCGTTACGCCTACCTCACCAAAAGCCGGGATAAAGACACCCTGGCCGCCTACCAAAGGATCTTTGACAGCGGCGTGCTGTTTCAGTTGAATTTATTGTCGTTCACCGGCTATTACGGTCCGCAGATCAAACATACAGCAGAATTGCTGCTGAAAGAAGGAATGATCCACCTGGTGGGCAGCGATGCGCATAAGATGGAACATGTGCGGATCGTCAATGCGATGAAACAAACGCGCATGTTTGAGCGGATCATGGCTGCCGACTTGATGAATAATCAGCTATAAATTCAACGGTGAATTTAGACCCGACACCGGGGGTGCTTTCTGCCGATATCCTCCCTCCCATGGCTTCAACCTGGTTTTTGGTGATAAAGAGGCCAACACCCCGGGCATCTTTGTTTTTATGGAAGGTTTTGAACAAGCCAAAGAGCTTGTCGCCATAGAGATCAAGATCGATCCCCAGGCCGTTATCTCTTATTTTTAACAGCTTTTTGTTGCCCTCAAGCGCAGTTTCGATATGGATCTCAGGAATGCGGTCGGGATGACGGTATTTGATGGCATTGCACAGTAAATTCAGGACAATACTATCAAGATAAGCCGGCTCACAATGCAAATCTTTCCATCCATACTCAGAAATAATAATTTTGGCACCCGCACTATCAATGTCGGCTTTCAGGGTATTCAATACCTTTTGAATAACAAACCCAATGGGTATGGCGGCTTTGCTTCCGGCTGTATGTTCATTCTGCTGAATAACCGCTGTTAAATTATGGATCGTTTCGCTTAAACTGGTGGAAATGTTCTCGATCTGGCTGAGAAAGAGTTCCCTTTCATCCTTATCGTCTGTTTCCCGTAACATTTTGAGCATTAACTCCAGATTTCCGGAATGCGAACGCAGGTTATGCGAAACAATATGGGCAAACTGCTGCAAACGCTCGTTCTGGTTCGACAGCTCATCCATAACCGCCTTAAAAGCAGCGAGTGTTTCTTCTTCTTTTAAGTCCTGAAAAGTAAGTCCCTCCTCAGGTAATTTTTCAATAGCATCCATCGTTTTTGTCCCCCAAAAACCCCACCCTTGAATACGGTTAAACCGTGTTACAAGATAAGTCCCCGGATACACATAAAACAAGACACTATTGTGTAAATTCCATGAACTCTTTTAGCAAATATTCGCGTTCAAGGGCCTTAGGAATGTATATTCGCGTTAAAGAATCGATCATGAAGCTGGTAACCTTTTACTTTCAAAACAAAGCACATTTGGGAATTTATCATGAGGAGCATGTTTATCCGCTCCAACGGCTGGATCATGCTCTTCCCGATGCCATGCTTGAATTTCTGCGTATGGGCGACCTGGCCATGAACAGGGCCAAGGCACTGAACAAACTTGTTTTGGAGGGTGAATACCGTGAAATGGCCGTTCCTGTTCAAAACGGGCATTTAATGGCCCCCATCACCAACCCTACCTCCTGCCGCGATGGGTATGCCTTTCGCCAGCATGTAGCCGCTGCCCGAAGGAACCGAAAAGTGGACATGATCCCTGAATTCGATCAATACCCGATCTTTTATTTCACCAACCATAACGCCATTCAGGGCCCGGGTATCATTGAATGTATGCCCGACCATTTTCAGAAACTCGATTTTGAGCTCGAAGCGGCCATTGTAGTTGGGAAAAAAGGAAGGAATATCCGGGCTGCCGAAGCCGATGAATACATTGCCGGCTACATGATCATGAACGACATGAGCGCGCGCACCCTGCAAATGGAAGAAATGGTACTCAATCTAGGGCCTGCAAAAGGCAAAGACTTTTCAACCGTGATAGGCCCCTGGCTGGTTACCCCGGATGAACTGGAGCCGTACAAAATTCCGGCAAAACCCGGTCATACTGGAAATAATTATAACCTGAAAATGACCTGTTGGGTAAATGGCAAACAGGTTTCTGAAGGCAATGTGGGCGATATGGACTGGACCTTTGCCGAAATTTTAGAACGTTGTGCTTATGGGGTCGATATCCTGCCAGGTGATGTGATCGGATCGGGTACTGTAGGCACAGGGTGTTTTCTGGAATTGAACGGAACCGGACTGCTTAACGACCCGAATTATCCTGTTCAATGGCTTAAAGAGGGCGATGTGGTGGAGATGGAAATCAGTGCATTGGGTCACCTTAGCAATACGATTCGTGCGGTAAAAACAGATTTCTCTATCTTGGGCTTGAAAAAACAGCCCTTGCATTCATGAAAAAAACCCTATTCGTACTGCTAACACTGGCTCTTGTTGGTGTAGGTTCCTGGTATTTTATTCAAAAAGCAGGCAGTTCTACCCGCTTAAGCAAGTATGTGCCTGAAGAAAGTGATGTTGTTATCAATGTCAATTTTGTTGCACTTTTCAAAAAAGCCGACCTGGCTCATGCCGAAAAACGGGCCAGCATTCAGGCCCTCGTACAAAAACACGGCGACACGGCCATTCAATATATGCTTGGCGAACTTTTCAAAGACCCGGGCAGTTCGGGCATTCGCTTTACGGAACAGGCCTATTTTTTTTTCCGGAATGTGTATGATCCTCAGAAGAATAATGCCGGACTCCTGCTCGGATTAAAAAACCCTGCTGACTTTGAAGCCATGATCCGCAAGATCGAACCTGACTTGAAGGTTCAAAAGGATGAAGACCTGTCATACTGGGAAATGCCGGCCGGAACAGTACTGGTATGGAATTCGAAAACAGCCCTGGTATATAAAGGCCGGAATATCAGCGAAAACCTGGTCAATGCCAGAGAGATCCTGTCAGGTGACATGCCGGGCATCCATCAAAAAAAGTTATTTAAAGATGCCTGGATCAAAGAGCAGGATATTCATGTTTATCTGGACTATACAAAGCTGCTTGCCGGGAAACCGGGTATTACAGACAAGCTTGACCTAAAAGGCGGGGTGGCCTTTGCTTCTGGTATCTCGTTTATGGATGGAGAGGTCAGGATGGAAAATAAAGTCGCCTTCGAAAATTCAAAAGATGCCTGGTTGATGGATCTGTATCGCCACAAGGCAAAAGGCCATACCCTGAATTATACGGTTAATGAAGCCCCTTTGGCAGCCATGCAGCTTCAGATCAATACCGATAAGCTTTTTGACATATTGATGGAAAACGAAACGGCCAGAGGAGCACTTGAAGAAATGGCAAAAGGCCTTGAACTTAAGCCCGAAGAGGTCCTGGATATGTTCTCAGGAACGGTTTCACTCGGCTTTAGCGGCTTTGAAACGCGGGTAGTGAAAAGAAATATTTTCGGAATGGAGCAGGAATCTGAAGCCAGCCTTCCAAAAGGAGCTTTTTTTATCGGGATCAAAAACCATGAGCATTTTAATAAATTACTGGATAAAGCAGGGCTGAAATCGGAAACCGGAAAATATGTGATCGACGACCCTTTCCTGGGACCTTATTACCTGGTTAAGACCGATGCCGGACTGAGTGTTATGATCCATGAACCAATGGCTGACCAACTTGCCAGGGACAAATCTTTTGGCACTCCTGATTATGGAGAAGCCGGCACCTACCTGAAGAACAATGCCAACTCCGGATATGTGAACCTCGACCTGCAAACCATGCCACCCTCGTTTACCGCTATCCTGAAAGATGAATTTCCCCGTTACAGCCTAATTGAAACCAGCTTAAAACCGCTGCATCATGTAGAATTCAGGCAGGATAAAAAACGCGGATTCTCCAAGGTAGTTTTTAAAAACAAGGAACAGAATTCACTTATCGAATTGCTCGATCTGACTGATGCTATTTACCTGAAATATATGGAGTTAGAGCTTGAAGAGGAGGAGGAGGTACAGATTGAGGAATTGATACTGAACCCTGAAGGGATAGAACTCGAATAGGATATGGAGATCCGCCTGCAGCATATCGTGCCGAAGCCCTTTGAGGGGATGGTAAGCGGGCACGCGGTTTGGGGACAGGATTTCACCTTCCATCCCCAAAACAACTACCTGCTCACGGCTCCTTCGGGTAAAGGAAAAAGTACCTTGCTGCATATTCTTCACGGAAGCAGAAGGGATTTTGCAGGGTCTTTATGGATTGATGAGAGGAATAGTGCAACTTTTCGTCCTGCTGAATGGGCTGCTTACCGCTCTGAAAAGATCGCGGTGGTGTTTCAGGACTTGCGGCTGTTCCCACAACTGACGGGTCGGGAAAATCTGCGTATTCCGCATCTTATCCATAACAACCCGAACCTTGAAGAAGAACAAAACAGGTATGTGGCGGCTTTGGGTATGGATGGGCATCTCGAGAAAAAATGCGGCATACTCAGTCTGGGCCAGCAACAACGTATTGCCCTTATACGAGCACTACTTCAGGATTTTTCCTGCTTATTGATGGATGAGCCTTTTTCGCATCTGGATACGGCCAATCAGGAGGTCGCTTCGGAGCTTATCCATCAGGTTCTCGCCCAAAAAAAGGCCGCTATGATCGTTAGTTCATTGGGAATTGAAACGCCACTCAACTTCACAGAAAGGATAACATTATGATCCGTCGCCTGCTCCTTTCGCGCCAGAAACCTGTGCAACTGCTGATCAGCAGCATCGGAGCCTTTATGGGGATCTTGTTGGTTCTGTTTACCCTTCAAAGCTACCTCGATTTCAGGGAGATGATGAGCGATAAATCAGACTGGCTGCACCCGGAATACCTCATTATCAATAAAAAATTGAGTATCCTGAACAGTTTCGGGAAAGCGGAGGGATTTGATGAAGAGGAGATAGAAGCCCTGAAGAAATTAAGCGGAGTGGAACATGTAGCCCCATTCCGCAGCAATCTATTCCGGGCATCGGGAATGAATATGCCGGGGGGTGGTTCCCTGAACAAGGAACTTTATGCCGAACTCTTTTTTGAATCCATACCCGATGAAATGCTGGACCAGGAAAAAGGAAGTTTCACCTGGAAGGAAGGTGATGCGCTTATTCCTATCCTTATTCCGGCCGATTACCTGAAGCTCTATAATTTCGGTTTTGCACCCAGCCAGGGTATGCCCCAGGTTTCTCCCGGCACCCTGAGCAGCATTCCTTTCAAAATAGTAATGGACTCCATGGGCACCCCGATCCGCAAAGACGCCCGGATCGTGTCCTATTCGCAGCGTATCCAGTCCATACTCGTACCCGACGCCTTTTTGGCCTATGCCAATGACAACTATACATGGGCCGATCCTGAAAGAAAACCATCCCGCCTGATCGTGCAGGTGAAGGACCCTTCCAATACCGAAGTGTTGCGTTTTCTTGATGAACACAATTACGAAAGCAATGAGGAGCAACTCCGCAATTCTCGCCTGAGCAATGTATTAAAGATAATCAGCAGCATCCTGGCAGCTGTTGCCGGGCTTATCATCTTCCTCTCCTTCCTGGGCTTCTTTCAATACACCCAGTTGGTTCTTTACCGAAACCAGTACGAGATCCGCACCCTGCTCGATTTAGGTATGCCGCCCGCGCGTTTGTTTGGGGTTTATTTGAAGATGATAGGTGTCGTGATCGTGGGTATAGGCCTTGGATCTCTGTCCGCCTTATTTTTTATTCAGCGTTTGATGCAACAGCGTTTGGAAGAATACGGCCTCGAACTGGCCGCTCAACTCCGCCTTGAGGTACTTTTCAGCGCCCTGATTATATTTGTGCTGTTTTTTGTGATCCAGGGTATTGGGCTGAGAAAAGGAATTTATGGTTTGATGCCAAAAGGGTAATAATGTTGTTTCCCTAAAAGTCTCACCCTCTCACCCTCTCACCATCGGCCTTATACTATGGTCTATGGTCCATGGTCACAAGGATATATTGATCATCCATAAAGTAGAAGAAATTGAGTGAATTAATCATTAAACTAGTCTCCTTCCAGTCCCCCGAATATTTAGAAACCGTTGAACTCCGGGAGCGGATCCTGCGTATTCCCCTGGGATTAAAAGTTGATCAGGAAGAACTGGATAAGGAAGGCAATCAGTTTCATGTGGCTGCATATCTTGATGGGAAAATCGTAGGTTGTCTGGCGCTGGTGCCCATTGGGACCAAAACCCTGAAGATGCGCCAGGTTGCTGTGGATAAAGCGGTACAGGGACAAGGCATCGGAACCCGGCTGGTTTCTTATTCCGAAGAATTTGCCATTAAAAAAGGGTTTTGCCGGATTGAGCTTCATGCCCGTAAAGAGGCGAAACGCTTTTACGATGATTTGGCCTATACCACGCTGGGCGACGAATTTACCGAAGTGGGTATTCCCCACTATAAAATGGAAAAAGACTGGTGCGCTAATTAAAACGCCTATGAAACCAACAGATGTAGATTCCTATATCGCCCAATCGGCAGAGTTTGCCAAGCCTATCCTGAGTCATTTAAGAAAGCTGGTACATGCCGCTATCCCTAATGTTCAGGAAGAGATCAAGTGGCAGTTTCCCTGTTTTATGTATAAGGGCAAGATCCTTTGCCATATGGCGGGTTTTAAGGCCCATTGTTCTTTTGGCTTTTGGCTGGCGCCTTTGTTGAAAGATGACCAGGGTATTTTGGAGGGTCGTGGTGAAAACAGCGCGATGGGACAACTCGGAAAGATCACAAGCCTGAAGGACCTTCCTTCTGACACCATTCTGAAAGCCTACCTGCTCGAAGCGGCATCCTTGATCGATGCGGGCAAAACCCTTCCTAAAAAAGCGGGGGCAAAAAAGCAGTACGAAATGCCTGCTTCTTTTAAAACGGCTCTCGAAAAAAACCCAAAGGCACTGAATATCTACCAAAAGATGTCTCCCTCCCACCAACAGGAATACCTGGAGTATATCTGCGAAGCCAAACAGGAGGCAACGGTGCTGCGGCGTATCGATAAATCCATCGACCATATCCTCAAAGAAAAGGGCTTGAACGATGTGTATATGCGCAAATCTTAAGCAGTATTTCACAAAAGTCGTACTTAAAAGTGTAGTCAATTACAAAAAGTCGTACGTGTTTGTGTGAAATATTACAAAAAGTCGTACGTGTTTGTGTAACTTGCGGGTATGAGAAGGGACATGCTTAGCCATTTACGGCAATGGAAAAACGCTGCGAACCGCAAGCCAATGATCATTCGTGGGGCCAGACAGGTTGGAAAAACCTGGCTCATGAAAGAATTCGGGCGTCTCGAATATAAAAATGTAGCCTATATCAATTTTGAGAGCAACGCGGTTTTGAAGGATCTCTTTCAAACCGATTTTGAAATAAACCGTATTCTCACTGCCTTACAAATTGAAACAGGCGAAGGGATCAAAAAAGGGGAAACCCTCATCATCTTTGATGAAATTCAGGAGGCTCCGGGGGCTTTGACCTGCCTAAAATATTTTTACGAAAATGCTCCGGAATACCACATAATATCTGCAGGTTCTTTGTTGGGAGTTGCCTTGAACAGACCCACTTCGTTTCCGGTTGGGAAGGTTGAATTTGTTGATTTGTTTCCACTCAGTTATTCTGAATTCCTTGAGGCTACAGGAGATAAAAACCTGCTTGATCTTCTGGAAAGCAAAGACTGGGAGCTCATTAAGACATTTAAGAACAAATTTATCGAGAAGCTGCGCCATTACTATTTTGTTGGTGGCATGCCTGAGGCGGTGCAAGCCTATGCCTTACGAAAAGATTTTGCTGAGATCCGACATATTCAAAACCAGATCCTGATTGCCTATGAACAGGATTTCTCGAAACATGCCCCTGTAGAAATTACTCCTCGTATTCGTGCCTTGTGGAATTCTATTCCTTCTCAATTAGCCAAAGAGAACAAAAAGTTTATTTATGGAATCGTTAAACAAGGGGCCCGAGCTAAGGAATATGAATTGGCTCTGTCGTGGCTGCTTGACAGTGGCCTGTTGCACAAAGTCAGTCAGGTTAATAAGCCGGCCAGTCCGCTTAAGGCGTATGAGAATTTAAGTGCCTTTAAGATTTTCCTCCTGGATGTTGGATTATTAGGCGCCATGGCCCAATTGGATGCCCGGATTTTACTCGATGGACATACCGTATTTATGGAGTTCAAGGGAGCGCTTACCGAACAATACGTGTTGCAGGCGCTACTTTCATCAAGGAATTTAGCAGTCTATTATTGGTCGGCTGAAAACCAGCGCGCAGAGGTTGACTTTTTAATTGAAATGGCAGGGGAACCCGTTCCCATCGAAGTTAAGGCGGAAGAGAACCTACAAGCGAAAAGTTTAAAAGTGTATTGCCAAAAGTATACGCCAAGCACTGCCATTCGTACCTCCATGTCGGACTATAGAGAAGAATCCTGGATGAGCAATTGGCCGCTTTATGCCATTCATTTGCTTCGGAGTTAGTATTTTTTGTCGACAGTCAACAGACGACGGTCAACAGTTTTGTGTCAGAATGTCTGGGCTAATGAACTTCGGAGCCAATCGAAAATACACCTGGTTGCTCAAGTCCGGTTAGTTTTTTACATTTACTATCCTATTTTAGGAGACATGAAAAAGGTCAAAAAGTTTGATTCGTTTGACGAACTGAAATCGAGTGAGAAAAACACGATGGATCAGGCTTTGCGTTTAAGAAGGCATTTCGACTTTGAAAAGGTCATAAAAGAAATCATGTCCCTTAAATTTAAGAAGAACAATCGAAATCCGGTTAAAGAGTAGGCCATGCAAGACGAACTTAAAAGAAGTTTGTTGAATGCCCCAATGCCAGAAGTTTTTCCCCCCATCCAACTATCTTTGCCCTGTGCAAGGCGCCTTTCCTCTTTTAGATGCGATTAACAGTCCTGAAGACCTGAGAAAAATACCGCGGGTTGAATTGGGCAAACTGGCTCAGGAACTCCGCAGCTTTCTTATCGATACCATCTCCAAACATGGCGGGCATTTCAGCGCCAACCTGGGGGTGGTGGAGCTTGCCGTGGCTCTGCATTATGTTTTCAATACCCCGGATGATAAACTGATCTGGGATGTAGGCCACCAGGCCTATGCGCATAAGGTGCTTACCGGAAGGAAAAATGCCTTTTCCGGGAACAGAAAACTGGGCGGGATCAGTGGTTTTCCCAAACGTAGCGAATCAGAATACGATGCTTTTGGAACGGGGCATTCTTCCACTTCCATATCTGCAGTACTTGGAATGGCGGTAGCTGCAGCGTTTCAGGGGAACACCCAACGCCAGCATATTGCGGTGATCGGTGACGGGGCATTGACGGGGGGTATGGCTTTCGAGGGAATCAACCACGCGGGCTCGCTCGATACGAATGTGCTGGTGGTGCTGAACGACAATTCCATATCCATAGACCCCAGCAGCGGGGCTTTAAAAAGCTACCTCAAAGGACTGGCAAAAAACGAGACGACAAGCTCTTTTCGGGAGGGAATAACAGAAACCCTCCGTCATGCCCGTGATAAGGGTGTTGAAGAGACCATTCTGAAAAAAATGGAAAGTACCGCCTACCAGTTATTGGTGAAAGAGGGAAACTTTTTTGAATCACTTAACTTCTGTTATTTCGGTCCGGTTGATGGCCACGATGTGGAGGGATTGTGCGCTGCAATGATCCAAATCAAATCCGTACCCGGACCCAAACTCCTCCATGTACTTACCTTAAAAGGAAAAGGCTTTACCCCAGCCGAAAAGGAACAAACGCTCTGGCATGCCCCGGGCACTTTTGATAAACTGAGTGGAGAGATCGTTAAAAAATCATCCGACCAACCTGCTCCACCCAAATACCAGGATGTTTTTGGCCATACCCTGCTCGAACTGGCCCTCCATAACGAAAAAATTATTGGCATCACCCCCGCCATGCCCAGTGGCTGTTCCATGAATATCATGATGGATGCCCTGCCAGATCGGGTTTTTGACGTTGGAATTGCCGAACAACATGCCGTAACCT
>DQHT01000086.1 GCA_003531115.1 Bacteroidota bacterium
GTCCAGGAGTGGATCCGCGATTATAAGGAAGCCGAACCGCAACATCGTCATGTTTCTCACCTGTATGGACTTTATCCTTACGATGAGATCAACCCACAGGATGAGCCAGTCCTTGCAAAGGCTGCCGTCAAAACTCTAACCTTAAGAGGTGACGGTGGAACAGGATGGTCAAGAGCCTGGAAGATTGCTTTCTGGGCAAGGCTTCAGGATGGTGACCATGCACTGACCATGCTTCGTGGCTTACTGGAGCCGGCATTTGAAATGAAGAATGGAACCTATAATGGTGTGGGTGCAGGAACCTATCCTAACCTGTTTTGCGCTCATCCTCCATTCCAGATCGATGGTAATTTCGGTGCCACTGCAGCCATTGCAGAAATGTTATTACAAAGTCATGGTGAGGGTAAAGTTATCCGGTTGCTTCCAGCTCTGCCCGATGATCCTTCATGGAGCAATGGAAAAATAAAAGGACTTCGTGCAAGGCTAGGATTTGAGGTTGACTTTGAGTGGAAGAATCACAAGGTTGCCAGTGGTGCGATCCGCTCGCATAAAGGATTTGACTGCTATCTCCAGCTTCCCGCAGGTCTAAAGCTGTATGATTCCAAAGGGAAAGCCATTAGTACCAGGGAGGCCGGAGATGGAGCTGTCGTTTTTAAAACCAGGAAGAACAAGGTCTATTTTATCCGTTAGGCTGTTCAGTCTTTCCGGTAGAGTGTTCAATCTTTCCGTAAGTCNNGTCCGGGTAACATACAATGTCCTGGTGGGGAAAGCAAATTCAATTTTTTCCTTTTCAAACAATTCAAAAAGCGCCAGGTTAATGGATTGCTGTATATCCATGTAAATATTGTAGTCGGGCGTTAAAACATAGTATACTACTTCAAAGTCAAGACTGCTGTCGCCGAACTTCTGGAAATGCGCCCTGTCGAATCTTGTTTTTTCAGTATTCTGAATGATCTCTTTAACCTGCTGAGGAATATTTTTTAACTGCGCAGCAGGAGTGCCGTAAATGACCCCAAATCCGAAGACCACTCTTCTTTCCTGCATGCGTTTATAATTATGAACTCTTGCATTGGTTAAAAAAGTATTTGAACAGATCAATTGTTCCCCGCCAAGTGTGCGGATACGCGTGGTTTTAATTCCGATATATTCCACGGTTCCCATCTTGTCGTCCACGATGATGAAGTCACCGATCTCAAAAGGCTTATCGAAAAATATCACCAGGTAGCTGAACAGGTCACCCAGAATGGTTTGTGCAGCGAGGGCAATGGCAATACCACCAATTCCAAGTCCCGCGATCAGCGTGGTGATATCGTATCCCAGGTTGTCGATCAGGAACAGCAAACCAAGGAACCAGATCACTACCTGTACGATCAGCAGGATTCCCTTCGCCTGCTTTTCCCGCTGGGTATTTTCTCCATGTTTGGAGATTGCCCGGGAGAATGAATAGCCTATGAAAGAAGTCAGGATTTTTAAAACAAAAAAGGTAACGACCACCATGATGGCTATGCGAAATACATTCGTCGTTTTATCCGACATATGGATGTACTTCAGACCAAAGTAAATAGCCAGAACATACAACAGTGGCATAACTGATGACTGGATAACGGAAACTATAAAGTCATCAATTGTGGATTTTGTTCTTGAAGAAAAAGATTTGATCCTGACAATGACGATGGTTCGCACAAGTCTCAGAACAACCAGCGAAACAACAATGATAGAAATAGCTATGGCCCAATCACGTACCGGGTTTCCCCAGAAAATCCTGTCCCAGAAATCATACATAAGCGCAAATAATTTTAGATACCTCCGCAGAGGCAAAATCCATGAAATGCCGCGATACGACAATCAATAAAGCCGCAAAATTAAGAAAAGGAGCACGAAGGCTCCTTTACGGCTGTTTTATCTAACGTAATTTTAATATAGTCCTTATAATTTCTGCGCAATCATCTGAACAACATTGGCAGGTCCTTTATGAAAGGGACCCTCATCGAGTGTAATGGTTTTTTCTGCGAGGTTTATGATTTGCATGGATGGAAAATCTTTCCTGATCATGGAAACCTCGTAAAGCATGGACAGGTCTTTTGGTCCCCCGGAAGTATTATTGACTTGGTCTTTCGAAAAAGCTTCCATAACCACAAAGCCGCAGGGTTTCAGGGAATTGATGATCTCTTTATGAAACTGCTGGCGGATGCCTTCAGGCAGATGAACATAGATCAGGGCAATTACATCATAACATTTGGAAGCTTTATACTCTTCGATGGTGGAAGTATAATAATTAATGACAAGGTCGAGTTCCTTCGCTCTTTTCAGTGCTTTTTCCCGGGCCACCGGGCTGAAATCAAAGGCATCGGTTTCCCACCCGAGAGAAGCGGCATAAATGGCATTTCTTCCTTCACCTTCTGCGGGAAGAAGGATGGAACCCGGCTTTTGAGTGTCGAGGAAATTCCGGAAATATACATTCGGCTCCGGACCATATACTGTTTCATTTTCTGCATATCGCTGATCCCAGAAATTGTTTTCCATGGTCAAAGGTTTAGTAATTCAAAATTACAATCCCGATAGAAAGTTAGACAATCAGCCTGAATTCTTATTCAATTTTGTTTCAAGTTCTTCAAGCAACGGACGCTGCCCCGGCAGGATCTTTTGGAGGGCCGTAGCCAGGTCGAACCAACCGGCTTTATCAACTTCGGGGAAANNATTTCATTTTGCCCGACTTTGGGGGCCATTCCAAGTCGAAATTGTTTCCTGAAATATTTTCCGAATCGGCATCCTGTTCTATTGCCCAGCAATACACCGATTTGCCGGCCTTTTGTTTGATGGGTGTAAGTTCCAGCATTTTTCCGGAAGCAATTATCCCCGTTTCCTCTTTTAATTCCCTTATGGCTGCTTCGCTCAGGTCTTCTTCTTCTCCAGGTTCGCCCTTGGGAATGGACCAGGCGCCTTCATCCTTATTTGCCCAAAAGGGTCCTCCGGGGTGTACGAGCAATACTTCCGGAAATCCTTTTTTTAGGCGGTAAAGAAGAATTCCTGCACTGAGTTTTGCCATTATTCAAAAATAGGAGAATTAAAATGTTCCTACGGAAATGAAGGTTTCCCCCATTTATCTGCCTTGCAAATTCGGGTTTAATGTAGTAGTTTAATCAGGGAAACTCAAGTTCCTCAATTCTACCCCTCCTAAAATAATTCCATACAGTCCTTCTACTCTATTATGCATTTTATTTGGCCAGGCTTCGATTAGCAAATCCCCATTACTCACGTCAATACTTTTTTATGAAACTTACATTCAGTGTTTTATTCGCATTGCTAACAATTTGCCTGGTGGGTTGTAACAAAGCAGATTACAAGATCACAAATGAAGAGGTTCCCGGTGCAAAGTTGGATAAGAAGCTTAAAGGATGTACCTCTTCGAGTTTATATGGTGTCGATAACGGTGATTATTATAATCCTTTCCGCAAAACTTTTGATGAATCAGGAAGGGTAACAATGATAGTTGCGCCGGAATTTGCACTGGGGTTATTAGATTCTCTTTTCCTTCAGGTTCATTATGGAGACAACATTGTTTATTTCATTAATCAAAACGACCTGACTGATACAGTTTCAACTGCTGTATTTAATCAACAGGGAAAACTTCAGGTAATCTACGGGACCGATAAACATAGTTTTTCCACCACTGAATTCTTTTATACCGGCAATAAATTGACTTCAATTGAAACCTTCGGGATTGTGATGGAGTTTCAATACGATGCGAATGGAAACGTAATAAGTTATACCGGAAGTGGGGAAGACGGATTGGATGATTATGAATTTACCTATGATCTAAGCACTGAAATCAAGCAACAGGTATATGTTGATTTCGTAGCAGGATGGATATATAATAATTTTACCCTGGCACAGATCATGGGTTGGACGCCAGATCTGAATCCGGTAAACAAAAGGACTAATACAAAGATTTATTACGACAATACCGATATATGGTATAATACTAATATCACCGATCATGTTGTCGATGCTGATGGAAAACTGATCAG
>DQHT01000146.1 GCA_003531115.1 Bacteroidota bacterium
ACACACCGGGCAACGGCTGTTCATTTCCTGGAATTTTTTGAGGTTGAATACAGAGTGAGTGAACATTTTCCCTCTTCTGCATTTGGGACATTTAAACTTACGGAAGGCTTCGAATTTGGAACTGGCTTTTGTTGTGCACATAATCAGGCCTCTCCTTGTTCTGGTTGTTGTTTTCTTCTGTTACGGAACCAGAAAAAGATCACGGTTCCGAACAACAAATAGGGTGCTGCAAGGAGGTACAAGATCCCGTCATTCAATCCCAGTCCTGCTGTAGCTCCTTCCTTCATGTTCGATTCAATAGCGGTTTTACATGCCGGACACTGTGCCAGAATATGGGGCAGGTTGATAAAAAACAGAAGGAATAAAAACAGGACGCGTTTCATGATTTAATTAATAAGGCAAAGTTAATGATTGTAATACGGAGAAATCATGATATAAATCATTACTCCGGTAACGGCCACATAGAGCCAGATCGGAAAGGTGATCTTCGCCAGCTTTTTATGCCGGTCGAATTTTTCGCTCAAAGCTCTTACAAAACTGAACAAAACCAAAGGAATTACCGCCACACTCAATACAATATGGGTGACCAGGATGCTCAAATAAAAACCTTTTATAAACCCGCTGCCGCCAAAAGTTGTACTTGGTGTAGTGATATGATAGAGAATATACATGACCAGAAATGCTGCTGATAATCCCATGCAGGTTTTCATCAGTGTCTGGTGCAGTTTGCGGTTCCCGTTTTTGATGGCTAATACAGCAATAACCAGCAATACTGCGGTTATGCCATTAATGGTGGCATAGATGGGTGGTAAAAAGGTGAAATCGTAACCCGGAATTGAAACATTGAACAAAGCGGCAACGGCCAGGGGAATAAGGATAGAAAGGGCAATGATCAGTCCCCGGTATTTGCTGTCGGCTTTATTTTCTTCCATAAGTTTCAACCACAAGGGCTTTAATATCATCCGACAATACCCGCATTTGATTAAAATCCGTTCCTTTATAAAAGCCACGGATGCGGAATTTGGTATCGACCAGAACGACCATATCGCTGTGAATAAAAGCTTTTTCGATGGGTGTTTCCACGGTGGCCAACAGGTAGTCGAATTCAGCGGCGGCGTATAAATTTCCTTTTTCTCCGGTAAGCATATACCAGCGTTTGGGCATGGCACCGAGGTCATGGCCGTATTTGGCAAGTACGTGTACCGAATCGTTTTTTGGGTCGACCGTCATCGACAAAAATTTGATATCCGGGGAGTCTTTGTATTTGTTATAGACGAATTGCAGGTTGTGCATCATCGAAGGACAAATATCCGGACAGTTGGTAAAGAAAAAGTTAGCGGTGAAGATCTTTCCTTCCATATCGGCCTTAGTCAGGGTGTCGCCTTCCTGGTCGATAAAAGAAAAATCGGAGATGGTATGAAATACCGTATCTCCGATCTTCGTATCATAATAACGTTCACCATAAATGGGCAGGGAGGTAGATACAATTTCTCCCTGTTTTAAAATAAGTAACCAAAGAGTAGGTATCGCAAGGATACCGATGGCAATAAAAAATCCGTATTTCTTCATTTTAGATGGTGCTCCAGAAGTTTCCTTCATAAAGCAAGCCAGTAATCAACCCCACGATAAAAATAACCGGTACAAGAATGCTAAGAGCAAGGTATTTGTGCTCATGCTTCATGTGCATAAAATAGCCAACGATCAGGTAGGCTTTAACGATCCCGAATGCCACAAAGATGATGTTCCGGAACATGGTTGGAGCTAAGGTAAAGTAGAGGATAATATCTAAGACCGTGATAACAGTAAGCCAGATAAATATCTTCCAGATCTCTTTGGTACCATGGCTTTCACCCTGGTAAAGCATCTCCTGATTGTTTTCATACATCAGGGTGGTATTATCGGTGGTATGTGATGAATGTGACATGATCGATTCGTTTAAAATTTAGATAAGGTAGAAGAAGGTGAAAACGAAAACCCATACAAGGTCTACAAAGTGCCAGTAAAGTCCGGCCTTTTCTATCATTTCGTAATGACCGCGTTTTTCGTAGGTTCCTTTCAATACATTAAAATAGACCACAATGTTGAGGCATACTCCGGTGAATACGTGAAAGCCATGGAAACCCGTTACAATAAAAAATAGTGCTGAAAACACGCCGGGACCGGTTTGCCGATGAATGGCGTCGTTCCAGGCATATTCACTTCCCACCGAAAGTGTAGCAGCATAATCGAGCCCTGCCTGGGTAAGTGAAAAACGGTTATGTTCCAGGGTTGCACCATCGCCGATAAAGTTTGACCACTCCCATGCCTGGCAGCTAAGGAAAGCAGCACCTCCAAGGATGGTCCACAGCATATAGGTGGCAACTTCCTTTTTCGATCTTCGGTGACCGGCTTCTACAGCTAACACCATGGTTACAGAGGAGAAGATGAGGATAAAGGTCATCAAACTCACAAAGAACAAAGGCAGGTGAATGCCATGTGTATGCAAAATTCCAAATGATGGAAAGTGATTGAAAACCATATCCGGCATCGGCCATGGGGTATCGATATTTCCTGAGAAACTAAAACGTTCGGCTCCATAACCGACAAGCAGGGAAGAGAAAGTAAATGCGTCGGACAATAAAAAGATCCACATCATTAACTTACCATAGCTCACATTGAAAGGGGATTTCCCTCCTGCCCATACCGATCCGGAATCGTTCGATGCTACTGAGTGTGTTGACATTCTTTGTTTATTAGCGGTTCAAAAATAAAAACAAATACAAATAAATCCAGAGTAAGCCCATAAAGTGCCAGTAAGTTGTGCACATGCTTAAGGCGCGCATACTCTTTTTATGGACTTCAAGCCGGAACGCTTTCCTTAAGGTGCGAACGATGGCTATCCATCCCCCAAATACGTGAAGGGCGTGAAAAGCGGTAATGGAATAGAAAAAGGAAACAGCGACATCATCACCTTTGAAGTGCAGGTTATTGTTGACCAGCACTTCCCATCCTAAAAATTGGCTATATCCAAAGGCCAGACCAAGAATAAGGGTGGTGAACAGGGCTACTTTAACCTGGTAGAGCTCATCCTTTTTTGCGGATATATAGGCCCAATGCAGGGTAAGTGAACTTAAAATGACGATCACCGTGGAATATATGAACTGTTCCGGAATAGGGAAGGAGTTCCAGTTGCCGGCCGCCTTTCTGACAATATAAGCAGAGGTAAGCGCGGCAAAAAACATCATCGAACCAATGATCGCCAACCAAAGGTTGAAACGTTTGGGGTCAACAACATAATTTGTCTCTTTTTTCGTGGGTTGTATTGCAGTCATCATGCTCATTACACTTTATCGATTACATAGGCCAACAAAACAACAGGCAGATAGAGAAAGGAGGCAAACATCAGCACCTTCGCATCTTTATCGGTACAGGAACGGTATAATTTAACAGCAAGGTACAGGAATGCCAGTGCCGCCAAAACGGATACAACTCCGGATATTATTCCTGAAACACCCAGGAAATATGGCAACAATCCCATAGGGATCAATACAAACGTATACCATACCATTTGCCGGGCAGAACGTTTGCCGCGTCCTTCAAAGGAAGGAAGCAGGCGATATCCTGCACGTTTATAGTCCTCATCAAGTATCCATGCAATGGCCCAGAAATGGGGGAATTGCCAGAAAAATTGAATGGCGAATAAGGCCAAGGCAACAGGACCGAACTCTCCGGTTACGGCAACATACCCCAACATAGGAGGGATAGCACCCGGAAAGGCTCCGACAAACACAGCCACCGGTGAAACGCGCTTTAATGGGGTATAGAAAAAGGCATAAGAAACAAGGGAAGCAAAAGCCAGCCAACCGCTCAAAGGATTGAGAAACAGGCTGAGGATACTTACCCCGGCAACCCCCATCAATAAACAAAAAACAGCGGCTTCGTTAACACCCATTCTACCGGTTGCTATCGGACGATTGGCCGTACGGTGCATCAGCTTATCGTAGTTCTTTTCAATGATCTGATTGATCCCGTTGGAACTACCAACTACCAAAAAACCACCAAGCACCAGCCAAAAAAGGTCGATCATGGCTGTGGTGGCACCGGCTGCCAATAAGAAACCCATTGCCGCGGAAAATACCACGGTAAAAGTCAGGCGCATTTTGATGAGCTGACTGTAATCGCTCAGTTTTGCTTTGAGAGAAAAGGCTTCTATATATATTATATCTCGCGTGATCATGTCACTTTTAATTCTTCTTTGTATTTAAAACCATCCATAAATAAAACCATCCCCCGGCCATCATGGTACCGAAAAGGATATGGCTTAACTGGGCGGCATCTGGTAAATCCATCCATCTGTTGGCTATCCCGCTGATCATTTGCAAACCGGAAAATGCCAGCGTGGCATACAGGGCTGTTTTCAGGTTTTTTTCCTGTTTAAAAGCCTTTGTTGCTTTGAGCCAAATAAATAAGGTAATGAGCAGGAGCAAAACGGAAAGGATAATATGCGAGCTGAGCACAGTGCCTGCCCGACTTATCCAGTCTGTTCCCAGACCTTGTATCAGTACCTCATCAACTTTTTCCCTTACCTGGGTTCCAACTCCGATCTGTATCAGGGTTAGAACCAAGGCGATAAGACTCAGGTTGCGTAAGATCAGTTGATCAGGAAGAACGGATTTAAGTGTATGACGACGAAACACGGCCAACATCACCAGCCCTACAACAACAAGGGCAAGCAGCATATGAACGGTAACCATCCACCCGGCTAAATTTTTGTCGACAACAACTTTTCCTATCCATCCCTGGAATCCAACCAAAATAAATGAAAGAACGGCATATAGGGTAATGACGGGTTCTGTCTTTCGAAACTGAAAGGAAGAAAGCATCGTTATCCCTATTAATAACCCGATCAGAACGCCAACCATGCGGTTTACGTATTCTGTCCAGGTATGGTAAACGTTAAACACCGCCACGGGCTTACCGGGTGCTGCAAAACGTGTTTGGTAGTCGTCGGGCAATTGCGACACGTCAGTTGGAGGAACCCATTGGTCAAAACATTTTGGCCAATCCGGACATCCCATTCCTGAACCTGTTATGCGAACCCAGCCGCCTACAAAAATTAAGAAATAAATGGCAGCAACCGTTAATAACCCGAACTTGTTAAAAAATGATTCGGAAAACAAGCCTCTATTCATCTATTCCTTCTATCGCTGAACTATATGGTGGTAGTGTCAGCGTGATCTGTATTGTCATCTGCACTTTCCTTATGGATAGGTGCAATGCCTTCTACCGCAGGAATCCTTAACTGATCTCCCGGTTCCATTGGAACGTTTTGCGGGATAAAGTCATCTTCACTGTCAGGATGGCTATAATCATAGGGCCATCTGTATACAGTAGGAATTTCTCCCGGCCAGTTTCCATGCAGTCTTTCTACAGGTGCAGTCCACTCCAGGGTATTTGATTTCCACGGGTTTTGTGGCGATTTTTTACCTCTGAATATGGAATAGAAGAAGTTCCACAGGAAGAATACCTGAGCAAGTCCGCCAATGATCGCTGCGATGGTAATCAGGATATTTACATCCATCCATACACCAAACTCAGGCAATAAGGTGAACTGGTAATACCTTCTTGGAACACCGGCAATACCCATAAAGTGCATCGGGAAAAATACCAGATACGCGGAAGCAAAAGAGATCCAGAAATGGATATAACCCAATGTATTGTTCATGTAACGTCCATAAAGACGTGGGAACCAATGGTAAACCCCGGCGAGCATACCGAAGATCGCTGCAGAACCCATTACCAAATGGAAGTGAGCCACAACAAAATAAGTATCGTGCAGGTTAATGTCGAGTGCCGCGTTTCCAAGGAAAATCCCGGTTAAGCCTCCTGATATAAAGAAAGAAACCAGTCCGATGGCAAAAAGCATGGCTGGAGTGAACTGGATATTCCCTTTCCAAAGGGTCGCCAGGTAGTTAAACGTTTTTACCGCCGAGGGTACCGCAATGATCAGGGTGAGCACCATAAATACTTCTCCCAGGAACGGATTCATTCCCGTTATAAACATGTGGTGACCCCAAACCAGGAAGGAGAGGAAGGCAATACCACAGAGGGAAATGATCATGGCCGTATACCCGAAGATCGGTTTACGTGCATTGGTTGCAATGACCTCGGAGGTAATACCCAGGGCCGGCATCAGGATAATGTATACTTCAGGGTGACCCAGGAACCAGAACAAATGCTGGAACAAAATCGGACTACCTCCNNGTACCGAAGCTACGGTCGAAGATCAACAATAAACCACCTCCCAATAATACCGGGAAAGCCAGCAAACCAAGAACTGCGGTGAAGAATATGGCCCAGATGGTCAGGGGCATTCTGTTCATCGACATCCCTTTGGTACGCATGTTCAGGATGGTAGAGATATAGTTAATACCTCCGAGCAGGGAGGATGCGATAAACAGTACGATAGCCACCAACCATAAGGTCATACCCAAACCGGAACCAGGCATGGCTTCGGGCAGG
Organism: Bacteroidota bacterium; assembly: GCA_003531115.1. Classification (GTDB taxonomy): domain Bacteria; phylum Bacteroidota; class Bacteroidia; order UBA8524; family UBA8524; genus UBA8524. The sequence goes on from DQHT01000146.1 coordinate 6,502, forward strand.
GCACTAAGCGGCGGGGAAATG
>DQHT01000142.1 GCA_003531115.1 Bacteroidota bacterium
GATGGTGTTGCAAGCAAAAATGACATCAAATACCTGAATACCTTTAGCCGGAACCTGTATGATGGTATTTCCTATTATGTGGCCTTATTTTCATCAGAAGATGCAAATTTGGAAATGAAAACCTCCGGAGCTATTGAAGCCCTGCAACAAAACAAACGTGAACTCGATAGGCTTCAGGAAACGATCGGGCAAATGCAATTCGAACCCCTTATCCATGCTTAAACCATGAAAATAAAACAAATTTTAACCCTTTTGACCGCCGGCATCCTGTATTTAGGATGCAACAATGCGGGCGAAAAAACAGAAAAGTCATATTCTGACTCAACAGCTCAAGAAAAAGAAACAGAACCTAAAAAAGAGGTACTGGAATTAAATCAGGGTGCTAAATGGATAGTGAATGAGGAGATGAAACCTCATATTTTAGCATCAGAAAACGCCTTTCTCGATTACAAATCCACTAAGGATCAGGACTATAAGACGCTTGCAGGTGTTTTAAAAGAACATACCGACAAGCTTATAGCCAGTTGTTCCATGAAAGGAGAATCGCATGAGCAATTGCATCTCTGGCTGCTCCCACATTTGGCATTGATCAAAGAATTATCCACAGCCCCTTCTCAAACCGAAGCGGATGCTGTATTGAATAAACTGGATGCCTCCTTTAAGACCTACCATACTTATTTTCAATAAGTAGTCAAAAAAAGAATACCTTGGACAGCTTCATAACGAATGCCTATGTTCATGAGTATGCTGTATCCAATTCATGTGTTTTTCGGCTAGTGCCAGTTTTGGTGCAGCAATTACCCTGGGGGTCATTGGTGCAGTATCACTTAAAAAAACACAAAACCGAAGCCAGATCCCTTTTGCCTGTATTCCTTTGTTGTTTGCTGCCCAGCAGTTAACAGAAGGATTTGTTTGGCTGTCGTTTTCAAATCCAACGTTTGCGGCCTTTCAGCAGCCCGGTACGGTCTTGTTTTTATTCTTTGCGCAAATAGTTTGGCCCTTTTGGGTGCCCTTTTCAATCTTCAAGATGGAAACCGGCGAGCGGCGAAAAAAGATGGAGCTGGTTCTGATGATCATGGGCACTTTGGTTTCGCTTTACCTTGGCTGGTGCCTGGCAACCAATCCTGTGGGTGCAAATATCGACGGGCACCATATATCTTATGAACAAGCTTACACAGATGGATTGAGTAAATTATTGTTATTGCCCTATTTCATCGCCATCCTTGCACCCCCTTTCTTTTCGCGGATCAAATGGATGTGGATGTTGGGCGTAATGGTCGTACTTTCCTACGTTTTTACTGCCTTGTTTTTTATCGAATACACCGTTTCTGTTTGGTGCTTTTTTGCCTCCCTGATGAGTGTCAATGTGCTCATTATTCTCGTCCGTTCTAAGAGGGTGTGAATAAGTCTTTCTCTGAATTAATAAAATCGAAATGTATCTTCATTTGTCGAAAATGACTACATGTGTTTAAACTTATGATGCATTTGTGCAAACATCGCTTAATTATTTTTAAATTCCCACGAAAGTTAAAACTCGAAAACAATTCGTGCACATACGAAAACTACTAGGAAAAAATAGACCCTACCTTGCCCATGAATTAGCCGATCCTGAAATAGAATTTATAGCCCTGTTCCCAGCTATTCCAGCCTAAAAAAAAACAAAATCAACTAAAAACCTATTACTAACCTAAAGCTTGAATATGCCACTGACACCAAAATTCAGACAGATACCAGACAAAAAGCTGGTAGGGCTTAGTGCTACCATGTCGCTCACTCACAATCTTACATCAGAACTCTGGTCCCGTTTTATGCCAAAACGGAATCTTATCGAAAACCGTGTTTCGAATGATCTGATTTCATTGGAGATTTACCCGCCCAGACACTTCGACCATTTTGATCCCAATGCGCAATTCATTAAATGGGCGCTGGCTGAAGTATCAGATTTTGGGAACCTACCTGCGGGGTTTGAAAAATTTAACTTAAAAGGAGGCCATTACGCCGTTTTTCGTCACCGGGGATTTAGTTCAGACACCAGCATTTACCAATATATTTTTGGCTTGTGGTTGCCACAATCCGGCTATAAACTCGACGAAAGGCCTCATTTTGAAGTACTGGGACCTAATTACAGAAACGAGTATCCCAACTCAGAAGAAGAAATTTGGATCCCTATCCATCCTAAACCTGTAATGAAGCGCATGTTTGAAAGGAAAAATTAATCCTTTCAAAATTCGAAAAAAGCTGATCAGTCGATTTTAATTGTTTTTGGTGCTTTTGCTGCAGCTTTGGTTTTCTTTTCAATGGCAATTTTGAGTATGCCATTTTCATATTTTGCTTCTACGTGCTCAGAATTGCAATTTTCAGGCAGGGTAAATGTCCGTTCAAAACTGCTGTGAAAATACTCACGACGGAGGTAGTTCTTTTTCTTTGCTTCTTTCTCTTCTTCTTTCTCAGAACGGATCGATAGGGTATGGTCGTCAACTTCTATCTGAAAATCCTTACGTTCACGGCCAGGAACCGCCATGTCGATTAAAAATTCATTTTCATTTTCCGTGATGTTAACGGAAGGTAGTCCATGACGGTTTTTAAAAAAGGGCAGGCGCTCAAGGTCGCCGTCAAAAAAATTGTCTGTGTCGAAAAAATCCCTGCTCCAATCTGGCAGGAAATTTCTTCTGCTTAACCCGGTTTTCATGATTTTTACTTTTATTGATTGTAATGGCCATTAAGGAGTACGAATTTATCTTCATGAACTAAGTTTCCTTATGATTCTTGTCAGCATGTTCTATGATTCTTCTCATCATGCTGTATTGTATCCGCTTATTAGACTACCTTTCCAAAACGGAGAGAACAAGAACCTGAATGGCATAAGCCCGACAAGCATGTAGCTCCGATAACCTAAACCCGGTAATTCTATGTGCTTTTCGGCCAGTGCAAGTTTTGGAGCAAGCGTTCTTCTTACTGCAATAGGGGTAGCAAGCGTAAAAAAAGCTCAGTCGCCTCATCAACTCCCTTTTGCCTCCATACCCATAATCTTTGCAGTTCAGCAACTTTTTGAGGGATTGGTCTGGCTGTCATTGACAAATCCGGCATTTGAACACTATGAATCGGGTGCGGCCTATATCTTTTTGTTTTTTGCCCAGGTACTGTGGCCGGTTTGGGTGCCCTTTTCGCTTCTCCTGCTGAGTCCGAAAGGGCAACGAAGCTGGATCCAGAAGGCATTTGTAGCCATTGGCACGATCGTTTCGCTGTATCTCGGCTATTGTTTGTTAAACTTTCCCATCAAGGCTCTGCATATTGGTTATCATATTGCCTACGACCAAAGTTATCCGTCAAAACCTGCCCTGTTTATCGGAGCGCTTTACCTTATAGCCACCATCGCTCCCATACTTTTTTCCCGTATCTCACGCATGTGGATACTTGGAACAATGATCCTTATCTCCTACCTCATCACAGCCGTGTTCTATTCGGGTTATATTATTTCGGTCTGGTGCTTTTTTGCCGCAATTATCAGTGTGGTTATCCTGATGATCGTAAAGAAGTTCAAAGTGCCGGATAAGGAAAGCCTTGCCTCTGCCGTTTATGTTAACTAAGCGACTATTTTCTTAACTTGCACCCATGCAGGAGCTCGAATTCGATCCGGAACGCTTGTATTATTCTATTTCCGAAGTTGCCAAAATGCTGGACACTTCCCAATCTCAAATTCGTTTTTGGGAAACGGAATTTTCCATGCTCAAGCCAAAAAAAAACCAGAAGGGTAATCGCCAGTACACGCAGGAGGACATTCGCCTTCTTCGCAGCATACAACATCTGGTAAAAGACCAGGGCTATACCTTGCAGGGAGCGAGTGAAAAGTTAAAAAGCGACCATCGCCTGGAGAAAAAGCGTATAGATGTGATCGATACCTTAAAAAATCTGAAAGGGTTTCTTCAGGAAATAAAAGACCAGATTCCGGATTGATGCTGCGTATAACCCTACTTATTTTCCTTGTTCTGGCCATTTATCCGTTTAAAGTTCGGGCTCAGGTTCAGAAGGATAGTCTGGTTATCAGCGATACTCAATTCTACTATCCGAATCCGAATCCATTCGATTTTAACCGGTTGTTCATTGACTCCTTTCCGATCGTGGCGGTAGGCGATATCATGCTGGGTAGCAATTACCCGAATGCCTCCTACCTGCCTCCACACGACGGGCAATTCCTCCTTGATTCAGTCCTTCCTTTTTTAAAGTCAAACGGACCTGTGTTTGGTAACCTCGAAGGAACCTACCTCAATACACAGGGACCTACGAGCAAAAACTGCAAAGACCCCAATAAATGTTATGCCTTTCGCTCTCCTGAGCACTACATGGGCTATGTAAAAAAAGCGGGATTTAATGTGGTAAGCCTGGCCAATAATCACAGCGGTGATTTTGGTATGGATGGACGAAAAACAACCATGGCGCTGGCTGATAGTGCTGGCATCCGGTATGCTGGTTTAGAAAGCTGCCCCTATTCCATCTTTGAACAAAACGGACTCACCTACGGCTTTGCTGCTTTTGCCCCGAACAGCGGATGCCAGCAACTCAATAATCTGGCTAATGCTATTGCCATCGTTAATCACCTGGATAGTCTTTGCGATATTATCATTATCTCCTTCCATGGCGGGGCTGAAGGAAGCAAATACCAACATGTGGCTGCCGGTACCGAATATTATCTGGGAGAAAACAGAGGAAACCTGAGACATTTTACGCATACCCTGATCGACCACGGAGCCGATGTCATTTTGGGGCATGGTCCGCATGTAACCCGGGGTATGGAAGTGTACAAAGACCGCTTTATTGCATACAGTCTCGGGAATTTTGCTACCTATGGTCGTTTTAATCTGGTCGGTCCCAACGGACTTTGCCCCCTCCTTCAACTTTCTACAGACAAGGAAGGTAAATTTTTATCGGGCAAGATCGTTCCCATCCACCAGGTAGGCGAAGGTATTCCTATGTATGATGAGCAATTGCGGGTTATACCTATCCTTCAGAAACTGAGTAAGGAAGATTTTCCGAAAACCTGTCCGGTGATCAGCAACCAGGGAGATATCCTCCCTCCTACTGAATAATCCGGCGGCCGCCCAGATAGCGAAGCCGATAATAGTTGGAAGATTCTATTTCGTCAAAACAGATCCCCTTATTCACGGATGCATGAATAAAGGTGATAATGAACCCATCGTTTTGTACGACGATCCCCACATGTCCAACGGCTTTGCTTTTGACATTTCTTCCTTTAAAAAAAACCAGATCACCGGGTTGCAAGTCTTCCTTGCGTTTAACCGGAACTCCCTCTTTAGCCATTGCTGCTGAAGAATGAGGCAGGGCATATCCGTAAAAAGCAAAGATGCGCTGTACAAATCCGGAACAATCAAAACAGTTTCTGGTAACCCCACCCCGGCAGTAATTTACACCCAGATAGGTGGCCGCTTTTTGAATGACAGAGTCCACTCTTTGCTCGCGGTTAACCCTGGAAACAGAGTCGGGTTCAGCCTTCAGGGCAAAAGAGATCAGGCAGACAAGCAAAAAGAACAGGTATTTCATAGAATACTGCAAAGGTACGATAGCTTTATTGATTAGAACGAAATACGCTGCAATTTGTTGTTTTTGACTAGGTTTGTCATGTCGCTCCATGTCATGCTCGCAGGAATATTAAAATCAAGCCGGATAGAAAAAAATCTGACAACCCTCGATGTGTCCGTACGCTCGCGTTTGGATCCAAGCCTGATCTCCAGGTATGAAAACGGGAACCGCATACCCACCCGCGACCACACACTTCGTCTGGCGCGGGCACTTGCCATCGACGAGGAGAAGCTTTTGGTGGCCTGGCTTTCCGAAAAGCTCAAAAAGGTACTTCTGGAAGAGGAACTGGATACAGTCAGGAAAAGAGCGATGGATCTGCTCCTGGAAAAAACCAGTCCCGAAGAACTCCTTTTGACAACAAGCAGTCGGATCATGGTGAGTCAGGAAACGGCATTAAAAAAATTGAAATCCGACTTTCGGCGCCTATCCGAACTTTTTCCTGATCGATGGAAAAATTATGAGACTCAGGGAAACGTATCCCTTACCCGGGATATCAATCACCTGGCAGGAAATTCCTGGTCTGGCGATAAAGCTTATGCCTTTCTTATGGATGGAAAGACCTTTCCGGAACATGATTTTAAATCGCATGTACAGCTTAACGGTACTTATACCCTGCTTATGAACCCCGGCCAACTATCCGACCCCTTATTGCTCGACCATATCAATAAATTCGGGGAAACAGCGCTGGAGCAGGTTCCGTTTTCCCTTTCCCAAAACACCCCGGCATCCATCGCACAAGCCTGGCAGAAGAGCCTGGCACTTTCTGCCTTACTGGATGCTCAACGCTGGCTGGCAATTGTTTTGATCCTGAATAATCCTGGTTTTCCCCTTGCCTCCTTGCCTGTCAATGCTCCTCCTGTCAATACCGATGAACCTGTTATTCATCTGGCCGAATACTTCGGTGAATGGATGGTAAAAGAACTACGCCGGGCTATTGAATTCCTGGAGGAATAGGCTTGGAGCTTGGAATTTACGAAATACTATTCCAGTCCCAACGACTTGATAATATATTCTACCTGATACAATTCAACCGGATCGAAGGTGGTTTTGAGCGTGGTTCCATACATTTTAGCCATGGATTGGTAAAAGATGCTGGTAAAGGGGTTGGAATACTGGTCAAGGATCTCGTAGGAGGTTTTCCCCGTTTCGCGATGGATGAGTTTGATAAGCAGTTTTCCCTGGCTGATGGTCAGATTTTTCAGGTCATCCAGAAACTGTTCTTTGACCGCTTTTTCAGTTTTTCGGGCGTATTTTCTTCTTTCCTTTTCTGTTTTCAGGGTACGCAAATTATCATCCATAACCTGCAAACGGAAGGCGGCTAATTTGGCATAAGGAAGGGTCACTTTTATGTCGCGAACCAAACGCAGGTACCTTTTTTCGGCTTCGGCGTCTTTCAACTCATTTAAGATCACCTCGTCAAAAATATAAACAGGAAGGGTATCACCATCAACCACTTCAAAGCGAACGATGGTCTGGGCTTTCAGGGATTGAAATCCTGAGATTACAAAAAGAAGAAAAACCAGCTTTTTCATATATACCTGCGCTTAAAGGTATTCTGTTCAATTTTTATGCCTTTTTGATCGGAGTCCTTTTAAAATAAACGATTCCCGCGATCCCGAGCACCACCAGAACAAAGGAAATCATTTCAGCCTGGGTCAATTGCATGCCCAAAACATCCATCTTATTGTTCACACGGATCTTTTCAATAAGGAAACGCTCCACCCCGTTCATTATCATATAAATAGCGAAGAGCATGCCCGGTACTTTGATGCGGGTGCGTAAAGTCCATAAAACAAAAAAGAGGAGAATACAGGCAAATGTTTCATACAGGGGAGTGGGAAATACTCCCTGCTCGAGTTGATAACAATATTCCCCAACACATCCGTCGATCGGCACTCCCTCTTTTAAAACATTATTGGGGTAACGGTAACTCCATAACCAATCAGGAGCCCAACTTAACCAGCCTGGTTTGGCTGCGGTATTTACGATCCCCCAATCTCCATCTCCAGAGACCTGGCAACCCAGACGGCCCAGTCCGTAAGCCAGCATCATGGCCGGGGCGCCAATGTCGAGCATATGCCGCCAATGGATACCTTTTCTCCACGCCAGATACAGCACAGTAATCGCTCCGAAAAGCAATCCTCCATAAAAAGTTAATCCGCTAAAAGCCAGCAAATTGCCTATTGGGTCTTTTAAAAATTCTTCCCAGTTTTCGAGGTTATGGAAAATTTTGGCTCCGATCAATCCGGAAATCGCTGCGGCAACGGTGAGGTTGCCCATAATTTCATAGGGATGGATGAGTTTTTCTTCGATCTCTATTGGTAGTGGCTCCCGGCTGTGGCGGTAATACCGGTATCCGCCTGAAATCGCCGCAAGGAGCAACCCAAAGAGTCCGCTTCCTTCCATAGAAAACAAATAGTCCTGCAGGCTCAGTCCACCGGTTCCATCCATAAACAAGGGAACCAGCTTAAAGCCCAATAAAAAGCCGATAAAAGTCGAACCGATAAGATCAGAAACCCGTTCCTGCTTAACCTGCTCCGGAGTGACCCTGGTTTTTATCGGCTTCAATACCCCGTCCCTCTCCTTGCGTTTCATTTCAAGTACCATGACGTAATTGGCAACGAGGAAGGAAACCGCTACAAGGAATCCGAAACTCTGCAGGTATGACAAAAATTCATTGTCGATACCAAAAAGGTCTTTGAAAAGGTATTTTAGGTTTGGATACATGATCTAATGGTTAAGGGATTCCTGAAGAAACGCTACCCGAATGTCACCATCCGCAGCTATGTGTTCAAGGCGTACAGATACCAGTTCATTTACAAGCAAGGGGTCGTATTCGGTGCTCACTTTGACATAGTTCTCCGTGAATCCAAACATACGTCCTTTATTTTCTTCTGCCTCAAATAAAACCCGGGCCGTTTTCCCCAACTGTTGTTCATAAAAAAAACGGCGTTTCTTTTCCGACAAAATCCGGAGTTGGTCGGCCCGTTTTTGGCGTTCAGCTCCTGCCACAACTCCATCCATCAAAATAGCTTTGGTATTTGGCCGTTCGCTATACGGAAATACATGGAGGTAGGCAATATCCAACTCGTTCAAAAAACGGTATGTTTCTAAAAAATCTTCTTCTGTTTCTCCGGGAAACCCAACGATCACGTCGACCCCGATACAGGCGTCGGGCATTTTTTCGCGGATATAAGATAGCCGCTCGGCATACAACTCACGTTGGTACCTTCTGCGCATCAGTTTGAGTATCTTGTTGCTGCCGGATTGTAAAGGGATATGAAAATGGGGTAAAAAGCGTTTGGATCGGGAAACAAATTCGATGATGGCATTGGTAAGTAAATTGGGTTCGATGCTCGAAATGCGGTATCGGTCTATGCCTTCCAATTCATCAAGTTCACGTATCAGATCGATGAATTTTTCATTCTGCAACTTGCCAAAATCACCGAGGTTTACCCCTGTGAGTACAATTTCACGGGCTCCGGTTTTAATAACTTCACGGGCCTGTTGTATGGTTTCATCAATACTTGCGCTGCGGCTAAACCCTCTGGCCAGCGGGATCGTGCAAAAGGTACAGAAGTAATTGCATCCATCCTGAACTTTCAGGAAGGTGCGGGTACGGTCACCAAACGAATAACCGGGAACGAAATTCCGCGTTTCTTTAATATCCCCGTTAAAAACCAATGGTTTCCCTTCTGATCCCAAAGCAGCAAGGTGAACAGGCAGGTTAAACTTTTCGGCCGCACCCAATACCATATTTACACCCGGGATCTCAGCGATCTCAGTAGGTTTAAGCTGAGCATAAC
>DQHT01000041.1 GCA_003531115.1 Bacteroidota bacterium
CCTTATTCAGGTCTCCCTGTCCGGTCCAGTCGACCTCCAAATCCAAATGATAAGCTTTAGCTGCCAAACTTCTTGCTTCCCAGGCGCTGAGTCGCAATGCTGCGGGACCGCTTAGTCCCCAGTGGGTAATTAATAAGGGGCCAAATTGATAGGTTTTGTTTCCGCGGATACGAACAGCCGCATGGGGCACACTCACCCCCGAAAGCTCTCTTATCGGGTCTTCGGCCAGGTTAAAAGTAAATAGCGAGGGGACTACTGGTGTGGTGCCAATGCCCAATTCGCGTATCCACTCCAAACTTGAATCTTTGGCCCCTCCTCCAGTACAAACGATAAGGTTTTTGGCCCGTATCTCTCCGCGGGAGGTTTCCAGAACAAAGCCATGTTTGTCCTTTTGAATGGACCTCGCCGCGCATTTCGTTACGATTTTTACACCCAGATCAAACGCTTCTTTTTTCAGGCACTGGGCGATGGTTTCCGAATGATCCGTAATGGGAAACATGCGCCCGTCGGCTTCTGTTTTTAACTTTACACCCCGCTCACGAAACCACTGAATGGTTTCTTCCACGGCAAACTGTTGAAAGGCCTTTTCAAGATAAGCTTGTCCGCGTGGGTAAAAGGTACTCAACAGTTGCGGGTCCTTGCAGGCATGGGTTACGTTGCAACGGCCACCTCCCGAGATCAGGACTTTAGCCAGAAGCTTTTCACTTCTTTCCAAAATTTGAATGCGTAGCTCGCTCCGTGTGGAGGCAGCACTCAGCGCTGCAAAGAATCCTGCAGCTCCGCCACCGATCACACAGATATCACATTCCTCGTACATTCCTTAGTTAAGGTTCAAACTTTTGGTATGGGATAAAAAGGTGTCCATATTCCGGGTCGCTGCCTCTTTGCCAAGCACGGCGATCAGTTCGAAAATAGGTGGACCTCCGGCAACACCACTCACCGCCAGGCGGAAAGGAAGCATCATTTCTCCGGGTTTTTTTCCGTTTTTATCCTCTACAACCTGATGGAATAAAGCCTCTATGGATTCTTTGGTAAAAGCAGGCAAGGACTCCAATCCGGCTTTTAACTCCATTAATATTCCCGGAGTAAAGTCTTTGAATTTTTTTCGGATCAGGTCCTGATCCCAGCTTGTTGGTGTTTGGAAAAAGTATAATCCTTCTGTATAGATCTCATTGATAAAACTCACTTTTTCCTTCATGAGTCCTGCCACCAGATTCAGATAACTCTTGTCGACTGCTATATTATGTTTTTTCAAATATGGAAGCAGGGACTCAGCCAGTGCCTCATCGCTTTTGCTCCGCAGGTATTGTTGGTTGAACCAGAAGGCTTTATTGACATCGAATTTCGCACCCGATTTGTTTACCCGCTCCAGACTGAATGCCTGAACCAGTTCCTCCAGCTCAAAAAGTTCCTGGTTGTCGCTGGGATGCCAGCCCAAAAAGGCCAGAATATTGACCACGGCTTCAGGAAAATAGCCGGCTTCCCGGTAACCACTGGAAAGTTCGCCGGTAACCGGGTCGTTCCAATTGAGGGGAAATACCGGGAAGCCCAATCGATCCCCATCCCTTTTACTCAGTTTACCGTTTCCATCCGGTTTTAAGATCAACGGAAGGTGGGCAAATTCAGGCATCACGTCTTCCCAGCCAAAAGCCCGGTATAACATGACATGCAAAGGAGCGGAAGGCAACCACTCTTCACCCCGGATTACGTGGGTGATCTTCATCAAATAATCATCCACCACATTGGCAAGATGATAGGTAGGCATACCGTCTGATTTGAACAATACTTTATCGTCCATGGTTCCGGTATGTACCACCACCCATCCCCGTATGATATCATGAAAACGCACCTCTTCCTTGCGGGGAAGTTTGATGCGGATCACGTAATTTTCATTGGCACCCAGCCTTTTTTGTACCTCATCGGCACTTAAGGTCAGGGAATTTTTCATGCTCATGCGCGAAACGGCATCGTACTGAGGCGACATGCCATTGGCTTTTAATTTGTCGCGCATTTCGTCGAGTTCTTCCGGGGTATCAAAGGCATAATAAGCATGACCCGATGCAATTAGCTGGTCGGCATAGCGGCGGTACATGGATTTACGCTCACTTTGACGGTATGGGCCGTAGTCTCCGTCTCCAAAACCCTGTCCTTCGTTGGGAGCAATACCTACCCATTTTAAGGCTTCAATGATATATTCTTCGGCACCCGGCACAAAGCGGGTTTGGTCCGTATCTTCAATACGCAGAATAAAATCGCCTCCCAACTTTTTGGCGAACAAATAATTGTATAAGGCTGTTCTCACTCCCCCGATATGTAGCGGCCCGGTTGGGCTGGGGGCAAATCGTACACGAACTTTTCTTTCCATAAACAGCCACAAAGATAAGCGATAGAAGGCAGCGACCCAAGGTGGAAACCTTCGGATTCCATACAACCAATTCGATAAATAATTCGTTAAATTTGAATAAAGGTAAGCGGGTACAAGCAACTATTTAGCCTCCAGAATAATCATTGTATCAAATCCCATGGCCAAACCATTTAAAAAAGTCATTTACCTCTTTTTTGCCCTGATCCTGTTTTCCGGACAAGCCAGGGCAACCCATATTGTTGGGGGAGATCTGACTTATGATTATCTGGGAGGGAACAATTACCGCATTTACCTTTACCTCTACGTGGATTGTTTTTTCGGTGATCAGGGTGCTATCGATACCGATGTAAACTCTCAGATCGGGGTCTTTAATTCTTCGGGAACCTTGTTACAATCCCTGAGTATTTCCAAACAGGGTCCAACCCGGATCGAGGCGAAAAATTACAGTTGTGTAGTACCGCCTTCAGACCAATGTGTTGACCTGTTCGTTTATACCGCTTCAGCGACTTTGATGGATATTCCCGGAGGTTATACCCTCGTTTTTCAGCGCTGCTGCCGCAATGGGAGTATTATTAACATCATGAATCCCGGTGCTACGGGCTCAACCTACCGAACTTTTATTCCCCAGCGCAGCAACGTGGGTACCAATTCCAGCCCACGTTTTTCAGGAACCCCGCCGAATTTTCTTTGTACCAATGAGCCTTTGGTTTATGATCATTCGGCCATAGACCCGGATGGGGATTCACTGAGTTATGAATTATTCCGTCCCTTACACGGAGCTTCCCAAACAGACCCGCAACCAACCCCGAATGAATTTACTCCACAAGTTGGGGTAACCTGGAGGAATCCATACAATAACACCAACCAGGTTGCCAGTACGCCGGGTATGGTCATCCATCCCAATACCGGCCTTTTGGAAGTTACCCCGACAACAACCGGTCAGTTTGTTGTGGGCATTGCCGTGCACGAATACAGGAACGGAGTAAGGATCAATACGGTATTCCGCGATTTTCAATTCAATATTTACAATTGCAATTTTACCGTTAAGTCTGTTTTTGCCCCGATAAAGGCATACTGCAGCAATTCTGTTACTTTTTCAAACAGCTCAAGTGGAAATCCTGCCCGCTACAAGTGGGATTTCGGTATAGACTCCCGGGAAGACGATACCAGCAATGCGTTCAGTCCTACCTTTGTCTTCCCTGGTCCGGGAATATATACTGTGCGACTATATGCGTACAGCAGCACGGGTTGCGCAAATTCCTCCACCAAAGTTGTGCATATTCTTGAAGATAAATTTGACGGATTGATCCAGGACAGCATAGCCTGTTATATGGCTAAGATTCAATTGGGACCTGAAAATACCGAACCGGGTATTAACTATGTATGGACACCCGCAACCGGCCTCGACAATGCTTTTGTTTCAAACCCGGTGGCAACGATAACAGCTGACCGGACCTACACCGTTCGAAAGAGTTCGGTTTCCTGCCATGTGGAAACAGCTGTAAATGTTTTTAAAAACACCATCGATGCCGAGTTTGTTCATGAATATCTCCCGCCCTGCGACGGACTCCGGGTAAAGTTTCATGCGATTGGGACAAACTATACCGACCTCTTTTGGGATTTTGGCGATGCCACAACAGATCGCGATTTTAGTTACGATACTTCATCCACCTGGTTTTATACCGATTCGGGCATCGTTTACGTGAACCTGTGGATGGAAAATGAACATTGTAAGGACAGCATCGTTAAACCGATCCGGATCATTTTTCCGGAAATTTTTACGGCCGTTATCGATACCTCGATATGCCTGGGCGATCGTATTGTGATCGGTCCTTTGAATGATACGAGCATTCTTTCATTTTCCTGGAGCACTTCGGAGTATATGTCGGATGATGAGGTTTTATACCCGGTGATTGAGCCTGAAAAGAGCATCGCCTATGTTTTGCTGAAAACCTATGCCCATTGCCAGCAGAAAGATTCCTTTAATGTCAGGGTGAACGAATTGCCCGACCTGAGCATAATGCGGTCATTCCCGGGAAGGATCTGTGCTGATGATAGTGTGCTCCTTTCGGCAACAGGAGAATATTCCTTTGAGTGGTTTCCGAAAACAGGTTTGACCACACCTTATGAAGCCCTGACCTATGCTCAGCCGGATAGTTCAAGGTGGTATTTTTTACGGGCAACAACAGGAGCCAATTGTACTGATTTCGATTCGGTATTTCTGGAGCTCTATCCGCAATGGGAGGTGAATTTAGATCCGATTTATGTGGCTTGCCGGGATGAAGTTTTTTTACCCGACCTGAGTATACCCGAAGCGGAGATCACCTGGAGAGAAACAGGAGCAGATGTCTTTATTGATTCCATACGAAAAGAAGGGTTCTATATTGTAAATGCCCGTACCCAATGCCAGGACCTGTTCGATACGTTTCAATTCGCCTATTACCAGGAATCCTATTGCCTGGTCAATTTCCCGAATGCCTTTACACCCAATGGCGACGGCTTGAATGATTCCTATCCTTATAGCGGCGATTTCCGGAATATTTTCGGAGTGGAATGTACCTTCGACAGCTACCAGCTTATTCTGTTTAACCGCTGGGGAGAGATCGTATTCCGGTCAAACGACCCCACAGAAGAGTGGGACGGAACCTACAAAAATAACGGAGGGATACAGGAGGTTTTTGGCTATTACCTGACTTACAAGGAATTCGACTGGTGCCGGGGAGGTTATGTGGTCAAGGTGAAAAAGGGCAATTTTACTGCATTGCACTAACGCAGGTCTTTTAGCTCCTTTTTGGTAAATTCATTCGTCGTATTCCCGGTGTTCAGGGTGCCGGAGGGTTCAAAAAGCAGAATATGAACTTCTTCAAGAGACCTCGGACGGTGTTGGGTTCCTCTTGGGATTACCACCAATTCCCCTTCTTTCAGGTCCAGGGTTTCAGCTTCAAGGTCGATGAATAAATGTCCTTTGATGACAAAAAAAAGTTCGTCTTCATTGTCATGTTGATGCCAGGGAAATTCGCCCTTCAATTTTGCAATCCGTACATCTTGTCCGTTTAGGCTGGCTAAAATGGCTGGTGACCAATAGGCATCGATAGCGGATAATGCCGTTTGTAGGTTTTTGACTTTAATTTCCATACGATTCAATGATCTTTCCAAGTGCATAAATATCCTGAAAATTAGTGTACATCGGCACCGGAGCCATACGTATCACATTGGGCTCTCTCCAGTCAACGATAACTCCCTGCGTTTTCAGGTAGTCGTACAGGTTTTTGCCGTTTGATCGCACGAGTACGGATAGTTGACAACCCCTTTGTTCCGGGTCGGAGGGGGTGATGATTTCAAAGTCGAATTTTCCCAGCGTATGGATGTGTTTGAGTACAAATTCAAGGTAGCCGGTGAGCAGAATACTTTTTTTGCGCAGATTATCCATACCTGCCTTTTCAAAAAGTTCCAGACTGGCCCGGTGTATGGCCATGGGGAAAATCTGGGCATTGCTGAGTTGCCAGCCCTGAGCCCCTTCCATCGGCACAAAATCACGTTTCATTAAAAAGCGTTCTTTCTCATTATGTCCCCACCAGCCCGCAAAACGAGGAATATCCGGACTATTTCCATGCTTTTCATGTACAAACACCCCCGAAGTACCCCCGGGACCGCTATTCAGGTATTTGTAGGAACACCAAACGGCAAAATCCACATCCCAGTCGTGCAGCTTTACGGGGATATTACCGGCTCCGTGGGCCAGATCAAACCCGCAGAGGGCTCCAGCCTGATGCGCTGCCCGGGTAATGCTTTCCATGGCGTAAACCTGTCCGGTATAGTAGTTCACTCCGCCCAGCATAACCAAAGCCAGGCTGTCCTGATGTTCCTGGATCTTTGCCAGAATATCTTCTGTTCTAAGCGAATATTCTCCCTGACGCGGCAGCAGTTCAATAATGGCCTCTTTGGGATCGAAACCATGAAACTTAGCCTGTGAATCCACGGCATACTGGTCAGAGGGGAAAGCTCCTCCTTCAATGATGATCTTAAAGCGGGTCGGTGTCGGACGATAAAAACTCACCAGCATCAGATGCAAATTGACGGTGAGGTTATTCATCACAACAACCTCTTTTTCTTTAGCGCCTACTATAGCAGCTACTTGTTTGCTCAGGAAGTGATGATAATAGAGCCATGGATTTTTCGCTTCGGTATGGCCTTCCACGCCAAGATCCTGCCAATCGAGGAATTCCTGTTCTACAAAGGAACGGGCTGATTTTGGTAATAGGCCCAGGGAATTGCCGGTGAGGTAAATGCAGGGTTTACCATGCATCACCGGAATATGGAAAGCATCGCGAAAGGAGGAGAGGGTATCCTCTTTATCCATTTTTTCGGCAAAATCGGCGCTGTATTGGTAGCTTGTCATGAGTGGCGCAATTTAAAGAAAAAGACCACCTTTTGGGTGGTCTTTTCGAACGAAAGGGATAGGTTTCCTCTCAATATATTTTATTGGCATTCCGGTATCCG
Source organism: Bacteroidota bacterium (assembly GCA_003531115.1). Classification (GTDB taxonomy): domain Bacteria; phylum Bacteroidota; class Bacteroidia; order UBA8524; family UBA8524; genus UBA8524. The sequence goes on from DQHT01000041.1 coordinate 6,866, forward strand.
GATAAATTTTCATACCAGTTGGTATAGCTTGTTCCTCCACTGGCTGCCCAGTTGATAAAATAGGTGTAGGCGTCGCTGATGGATTCTTTTTCCGCCGGATAGTCGAACGTAGCGGGCACTTCGATCACATAGGGCAGGTTGTTTCCTGTTTTGTAATAGCGTCCCAGACTTGGGTTTGAACTGTCGTTTTTGGTACCCAATAACTGAGTATTGGCCTTGTCGGTCGGAACCATGTCGGGCAGGTGAACTTCCACACCCCGTTGTCCATCCACGAAAATGAATGGATTCACTTTATCGATGGTCAGTCTGCTGGCCAAAATTGGAGTTGTAAATCCTACATAAAGGCTGAGCGTGTCAAAACTTCCGCTTGCATTTGATTTAATGGTATTGAACATGGACCCGGAAACGCGATTTATTAAAGGCTCAGGAGAATCATAAACAATGACCACCGCTTTGTTTTGACCCGATTCGGTTTTGTTCGCATTCAGACTGATTAGCGATTGAGTAAGGCTTTGACCGGTAATGCCTGAAATTTCTGATGGATTGATGGCATCAAGTTGAAACCCGAAACCGTTATCATAGGTTGCTCCGATGGCACGTACCAGGTAGGTCGTATACATTTCAACCACATTATTCGATGCGTTCAATACTTTTTTGATGCGGTAAGAGATCACCAGGTCATTGAAGTCGTAGTCACCCTGGGATGGCCAAAGATCTTCATAACCAATGGTAGAATACGTTCCGGCACTTGGATAGTAACTATTGTAAGCCCGGGTGGCATCGTTCGGGTAGTCGTCGATATTGTCGGCAACCCCGTCGCCATCGGTATCTGTAATCGTAGCTGTTCCAAATCCTTCCGGGTTACAGGCGTTGGTGGCAATATAGTTTCCGCAGCTCAGGCTGGCCGGACTGCTTATTGTACCGTTGTTGGTATTCACACCCGAACTATCGCATAATTCAACACGACCGGAAAGTGTTCCGGAAGAGTTAATGGTGGTATTGTCCGCCACTTTAACCGTTCCCAAACCGGAACTGCTTGGTCCGTTGACAGTTCCGTTTATAACCAGGTCTTCGGTGCTTAGCAGGGCTCCTGAATAATTATAAAAAGTCTCTGAACCGGCAACTTTTGTTTCATTGTAACACTTTACATAGCCATAGTTGTAAAAAGTACTGTTCACGTCAAAATCGTCAACCGAATAGATCTGGCAGTTGTTGGTAGTAGTTGAACTACCGTTTGGTTTAAGTTTCCCGTTAACAAATATGTAGTTGTTGTTGACAAGGATCTCATTGTTGTTCAGGTCGTCTTCCACGTAAATCTCTCCGTTATTGATCAGGTCAGGAGCACCGCTGTTGATGTTCATATTTCCATGAACGCTCATCTTGGCGTTGTTGGTAAAGGTACCGCCAATGCTGAATCCACTGCTGAATGACAAGCTATCCGAATAGTTCAGCATGGAGTTGTTTGTAGAGTTGAAATTCGCATTGCTGATGCTTACAATACTGTTTTCAAGGAAATACATGGTAACAGCAGGATTTGATCCATTGATATTGATGTTTCCGATATTAGCCGTTCCGCATATACGTACCGTTACCGAACCGCTTAAAGTTAAACTTCCACTGTAGGTTCCGGTAAGACAGATGGTACCGGAGCTCAAACTCAGGTTACCGCTATAGTTATTGTAGGTCGTTGAACAACCCGTATTGCAATCTAGTCCGGATCCCGGTTGGCCTTTCATGGTTACAAGGGGCGCCTGGTTCTGAAATTTGGCTGCCAGGTAATTGGCTGCAGTGAGTCGTTGCAATTCACGTGCTCCTGTAGAGGAAACTTTTTCTACGTAAATGTATTCGAGGGCAGATGGGATGCGGAATTCGAGTTCCAGCTCACTGCCCACTTCAATGATGCCTGAAGTGATCAGGTTGGCGATGGTAGGAAAATCATCATAAATATTTACCCGGTATACTTCGCCTGCATAATTGCCTTTTTCAACGAGCACACGCATGCGGATGTCGCGGGTCGATTTAAAATTGAAGGTTTCACTCACCTTCAGGTCATAAATATTCGTTGGTAAGGAAGGGGCTTCGGGTTCAATTGGCTGTATTTCTTTTTGGCAGGCTCCCAATCCAAGGATCAGGCTGAACAGCGCAACAGGGAATAGGTGTTTTTTCATTATCATCGGTCGCGCAAGAAGGTCAAAACAAGTGCCTTTTATTAAAGCGCTATAAATCAACTAAATACAAAACTCAATGGAATACCTAGTTGTTTCAAAATGGGAAGAATGTCCTTTAAAGGGCCGCTACCAGTTTCTGGAAATAGTCCCAGAATGCCGCTACTGAACGGATATTTACCTTCTCATCGGGTGAATGCGGGTGCAGGATGGTTGGTCCGATCGAGATCATATCCAGTCCCGGATAAACGCCGGTGATAATTCCGGTTTCTAGTCCGGCGTGACAGGCATTCACGTTGGGTTCCCGTTTAAAAACTTCTTTATGGATGGATACAGCCAGCTTCAGAAGTTCAGAATCAGGGTTTGGTTTCCAGCCCGGGTAATCGCCGCCATTCGTTACGATCGCGCCGATCTGTTCGAAGCAGGCACGTACGGCATTGGCGATATCTTTTTTGGCTGATTCTACCGAACTGCGCTGTAAACTCTGGCAAGTGAACTTTCCATCTTTTATAATGACCCGTGCCAGATTAGAGCTGGTCTCCACCAATCCCGGAACCTCGCTGCTCATACGGTATACGCCATTAGGCATTGAATAAATGGCACGAATGATATTAACCTGGGAAGTAATATTTATGACTTTGATCGGGTTGGCCGTGTTTTCCCAAGTGATGTTCAGGTCGGGTTCGGGACCACTCAATTCCTTTTTAATATCATTACTCAACTGAAGGAGGTGTTGTTCGAAGGCACCTGTTTTTTGGATATCAACTACAACCGTTGCAAAGGCTTCTCGGGGTATGGCATTGCGTAATCCGCCGCCATCCACTGAACTGATCTGCATGCCAAAACGGGCATAACCCTGAAACATGAGGCGGAAGAGGATCTTATTGGCATTTCCGCGTCCCATATGGATATCCATACCGGAATGGCCGCCTTTGAGTCCTTTTACGGAAATATAATAGGCTTTGGTATTTTCGGGAGTTGGCTCCAGCCGGAGCTCAAGTTCAACATTTGTATCTATCCCACCGGCACAACCTATGGTAATTTCTTCGTCGTCTTCGGTATCAATATTCAATAATCGTTTTGCAGTGAGAAGTCCGGATCCCAAATTTTTAGCACCCGTCATTCCGGCCTCTTCATCGATCGTAAACAGGGCTTCCAAAGGTGGATGGCTCATTTCTTTATCCTTCAGAATACTGAGGATATACGCCACTCCAATTCCGTTATCCGCACCCAGTGTTGTACCTTCCGCTTTCACCCAGTCTCCCTCCACATACATGCGTATCCCTTCTTCATCAAAATTAAATACCGTATCAGCATTTTTTTGGTGAACCATATCAACATGCGCCTGAAGAATGACAGGTTCTTTTGATTCGCCCCCGTTTTGTCCGTCTTTTTTAATGATCACATTCCCGATCTCATCCCGGAGTACTTCCAGCCCCAGGGCTTTCCCAAAATCAGCAACAAATTGTGCTGCTTTTTCTTCTTTTTTAGAACCTCGGGGTATCGCGTTCAACTGGGCAAAATGATCCCAGACATGTTTGGGTTGTAGTTCGGCGTATTCCATGCTTATTTATTGATGCCGCGAATTTAAGTTTTTATTATAGGAATATGGTCCGCTACGATGGCTAATTCTATGAAATGAATATTTTTGCAGGGCTTTTTCATCAACCGGAAAAAACTGATCCGCATTCATTTACCCGTGTATGAAAAATGAATGCGGATCAGTTTTTTCC
>DQHT01000079.1 GCA_003531115.1 Bacteroidota bacterium
TAGCATTAACTACGGCGGGTTTTTAATTTAAGTTGGTTCTCCCCACCATCTGACTGGAAGCGGGCTTCGGCGGATAAATCCGCGCTTCAGGCCGTAGTTAATGCGAAGGCGGGCCGCCCGCCGTAGCTTCAGCGAAGGAAGTAGTGTATCAAGATAAATGCTAATTTCGAACTACTTCGGAATATCCGTTCATGAAACATCCAATACTATTTACTTCCATACTTCTCCTTTTAATGACGGCTTGCCAGACCGTTTCGCAGCGTGCTGAAAAAAAAGCCATGCGGAAAATATCCGCTGTACCGAAAGAAGTCAGGAAAGCGCTACCGAACGACGCACAGGATTTGTTTGCAGGTATGCGATGGATACCAGGCGGAACATTCACCATGGGGAGTGCAGGCGAATACCTTGCAGAAAAAAATGACAGCACCCTCCTGCCTCCCGTTTGGGAACGAAGAGTAAGCATAGCGGGGTTTTACATGAGCAACCACGAGGTAACCAATGGCGAATACCAGGAATTCGTAACTTGGGTTAGGGATTCCCTTTGCTTATCGGTATTGGCCAAACACGATTCCACTTATTATTTACCAGGTACTCGTTCACTTAATTGGTCCAGGAGAGGAGATATCTGGGAGGATGACAGCGCCACACTGGCTATTCTTGCCGAAATAAAAACTAAACCTAATTATTATGGGAGAACAGGGCTGGGGAGTCAGAGTATAGATCCTGAAAAGCTCATTTACACCTACTCTTCAAGCGAGAGTTTGGTCTCCATTGCTATTTACCCGGATACCTTATGCTTTTACAGGGATTTTGGATACAGTTATAATGAACCCATGACACTGATGTATTTCTGGCACCCTAAATATACCAACTATCCGGTAATAGGCCTCAACTGGCAACAGGCCAATGCTTACTGCGCCTGGCTCAACGCTCGTTATCAGCAGGAACTTAAGACGTCCGGAAAAGGGGAGAACATCGTCCTGGAATTCCGACTGCCTGGCGAAGCAGAATGGGAGTATGCAGCAAAGTCATACAACTACTCTTCCTCCTTTGAAAATTATGAAGACCGAATTTATCCCTGGCCAGATCGTGACTTTCAAGATAAGGAAGGCAGGTATTTGGCAAATTTTGGTCCTATCTACGACAGGAACTGGCTAGCGNNGGACCTGTTTATGACCGGAACTGGCTAACGGTCAAACAGTATGGCGACGACGGTTTTGTATATCCCACCCGTGTGGGCCAATATCCGGGAAACGATATGGGTCTTTACGACATGGCAGGAAACGTAGCAGAATGGACCCTCGAAGCTCCGGCCCACCCAGATTCCTTATATGTAAACTACCTAACTGATTATTACATGCTACTTCCTGATCATGCCAATGAGGTCAGGGAGATCTGGCAAAAAACAAAGCTGTTTGGAAATGAAACCCGCGACTCGGCCAGGCAAAAGTTGATAAACCGTTACCATGACTATGGAGAGTTATACAAACAGAATCAACTTTCTCTGATGGCAATGGATACAAGCGAAGACGATACGCACAGGAGGACGGATAGCTCCATCCATTTAATGGATTCAGCCAATATTGTCCTGATCGCTGAGAGACAGGTCGATGCGGAGCTTCAGTATGCAAGAGCCTATACCATGAATCCTTCCCCACGTATTATAAAAGGAGGATCCTGGACCAGCGGACTTGCTTATATCCAATGTGGATCAAGGGCGATCTTTCCCGAAACGAGGCACAACTCACAAATTGGCTTTCGCGTTGTTGTAGCGCGGAGGCTAACTCTAGGGAATTAAAAGGCCCTTTGACCTCGCTCAGCAAACTGCCCCTTGCTCTTTCGTATACGAACAGCCACCACTTTGTATTCCGGGCACATCGATTCTGAGCAATGCTCATCGGAGGTCACCAAATTCACCATGATCTCAGGGAAATGGAAAGTTGTACTCAGGACGCCTCGTTTCACTCCATCAGTGACAAAGGCCCGAATATCGACCTTGCCTCTGGGCGATTCTACACAAACCTTGTCGCCGTCCTTGATGCCGTGTTCGGTGGCATCTTCGGGATTTATCCACAACAGGTCTTCGGTATGAATTTCGACATTGGCCGTTCGGCGTGTCTGCACTCCGCTGTTGTAATGCTCCAAATCGCGGTTGGTAGTTAAAATAAAGGGGAATTCCTTGCCATGTTTGACAATCTCGTTCGACTCCTTGAAGGAGTGAAACAGGAAATGACCTTTTCCTATTTTAAAGGTTTCGTCATGTAAAATTTTGGTATCACTACCGTCGGGTTTCACTGGCCATTGCAGGCCATTAATGCCCAGGTTCTCCCAGGTAACCCCGGCAAAGAAGGGCACAATTTGAGCAATTTCGGCCAACATGCCCTCGGGCGTATAATCGGGCTGCGCATAGCCCATGCGATTCATCATATCGATGACAATTTGCCCGTCGGGCTTGGAATTACCTATGGGATTGACCACTTTATTGACGCGCTGAATGCGACGCTCCCCGTTGGTGAAGGTGCCGCTTTTTTCCAAAAACGATGCGCCTGGTAATATCACATCCGCCATCCTGGCTGTTTCGGTCATAAACAACTCCTGCACCACAAACAAATCTAAGCTGTCCAAGGCCTTTTTTACCTTGTTGGTATTCGGATCGGTCTGCACCACATCCTCACCCATGATCCACATAGCTTTGAGCTTACCTTCAATAGCTGCATTAAACATCTCAGGAATTTTAAACCCGATATGCTTAGGAACTTCGACACCGTAGAACTGATTGTAGATACGGTTGACATCGTCGTTGGTCACATCCAGATACCCCGCACCCTGATGGGGTTGTACACCCATATCAGCCAGTCCCTGAACATTGTTCTGTCCCCTCAATGGGTTAACACCTACTCCTTTGCGCCCAATATTTCCAGTAAGCATCGCCAAATCGGCAATTTGCACTACGGTAAAGGTGCCTTGTGAATGTTCGGTAACGCCCAGGCCGTGAAAACTCATGGCATTCGGCGCCTTGGCATAAGCCATGGCCGCAAGGCGAACCAACTCGCGATCAACGCCGCAAACCGCCTCCATTTGGGCGATGTCGACATTTAATACATGCTGTTTGAAATCTTCAAAGCCATCGGTACGAGATTCGATAAAATCTTGATCAACCAGGTTTTCTGCGATGATGTAGTGCAACATCATGTTCAGCACAGCCACATTGGTTCCGGGCCTTATCGGCAAATGGTAGGTGGCATATTTGGCCAGTTCGGTCTTTCGGGGGTCGATGACAATCGAAACATTGCCCGTCTTCATNNGCAAATTGTTTGAGTTTGGCTCCGGTTACCGGATGCCCGGCGGTGGGGTTAGCCCCGATCACCAATATACAATTGGTATGTTTAAGGTCTTCGATCGAATTGGTGGCCGCTCCCGTTCCAAAGGTACGCTGCATGCCCAAGGCTGTAGGAGAATGGCAAACCCGGGCGCAGCCATCAATATTGTTCGTACCCACCACTGCACGGAAAAACTTTTGCATGAGGTAATTTTCCTCGTTGGTGCACCGCGCTGAAGAGATACCCGCGATGCTATCAGGACCAAAATCTTTGATATACGATTGAAAACGAGTGGCGATATAGTCATAAGCTTCATCCCAACTGGCCTTTTCAAAGACCCCATTGCGCTTGATCAGGGGATCCGTAATACGATCAGGATGCTTGTAAAACTGAAAGGCAAATCGTCCTTTCAGGCAGGTATGGCCCTGATTGACTTCGGCATCGAAAGGAGCCTGAATGCTGAGAATTTCACCGTTGGTGGTCGAAACGTCCAGGTTGCACCCCACCCCGCAATAGTTGCAGATGGTGCGTGTTATGGCCTCCGCATTATTGGCCTTGGACTGGAACACATCCGAAATGGCCGCAGTAGGACAAGCCTGTGCACAGGCACCGCAACTTACGCAATCCGAGTCATTGAATGACACGTTATGGTCTTTGACAATGTGGCTATCAAAACCGCGACCAGCCATACTGAGCACAAACTGACCCTGCACTTCATCACATGCCCGCACACAACGGTAACAATTGATGCATTTAGATAAGTCTGAACGCATGTATGGGTGGCTAAGGTCTTTTTCGCGGTCCAGGTGGTCTTCACCTGCCGGGTAACGCACCTCACGAATACCTACCTTAGCCGCCACAGTTTGCAACTCGCAATTGCCGTTCACCTCGCAGGTCAAACAATCGAGCGGGTGGTCGGTTAGCACCAGTTCAATGATGTTTTTGCGCAGCTTCTGTATACTGGCTGTTGATGTATGAATGTGATAACCATTAGCCACAGGGGTATGGCAGGAGGCCATGGTTTTTTTCGGGCCATCGGCCGAAAGACCCACTTCAACGCTGCACACCCGGCAAGAACCAAATGGATCCAAATTCGGGGCATCGCAAAGCGTAGGAATCAAATTATCCCCTTCGATTCGACGCACAAATTGCAGAATCGTTTCGCCCGGCAGAAACGCATGGGCTTTGCCGTTGAGGTTGGCTAGTATGCTGGGTTGAGTAGTGCTCATGAGTGAAAGTATGGAGTTAATTCTTCCGAAAAATACTGCATGACATTGCGTACAGGTAACGGGATCCCTCCGCCATGGGCACATAAAGAGCCTTGCTGCAGGGTGTCAAGCAAATCATCAAACAATTCACGGGCTATGGTAGCCTGGCCTTCTTTGGCCGCTTTAAGCATTTCATGGCCGCGTTTGGTTCCCAGGCGGCAGGGGAAACATTTTCCGCAGCTCTCGTATTGGGCAAAATCCATCAGATGCTCAAGAAAATCGATCATGGGGAATTCCTGAGGAATACAAACCGCCGAGGCATGTCCAAGTAAAAAACCTTGTTGGCTGAAAGATTCAAAATCAAGTGTCAGGTCTTTGATCTTGCTCACCGGTACGATCCCACCCAGGGGACCACCAATTTGTATAGCCTTGATGGCTTGCCTGAAACCTCCCCCTAATTCTTCGAATACCTGTGTCAATGGAGTACCCATCTCGACTTCGTAAATACCCGGCTTGTTAAAAAAACTGTCCAGGCTCACCAACTTGGTGCCTTTTGACTTTTCGGTTCCCAGCGATGCGTAATATGCTCCACCAAGACCTAAGATGGCGGGAATGGCTGCCAGGGTTTCTACGTTGTTGACCACGGTTGGTTTGTTAAATAAACCGGCCTGTGTCGGGAAAGGCGGACGTGTACGTACTTCGGGTCTTTGTCCTTCTATCGAGCTGATCAGCGCCGTTTCTTCACCGCATATGTATGCCCCCTGTGCCTGGATGATCTTGAGATCGAAGGAAAATTCGGTTCCCGGAATTTGCTTGCCGAGATATCCTGCCTCGCGTATTTCGTCAATGGCACTTTGAACCCGAATGACGGCCTCCGGGTATTCTGCCCGAATATAGAGTATCCCCCATTTGGCCCCTGTTATCAAGCCGGCTACCATCATGCCTGCAAGCACCGAATGTGCTTGTTGTTCGAGCAGGTAACGATCTGAATAAGCCCCCGGATCGCCTTCATCGGCATTGCACACGATAAATTTTACCTCAGATTTGGCTTGTTGGCAGGATTCGAGTTTGAACCCCATCGGAAAACCAGCCCCTCCTCTTCCACGTATTTGTGAAGTTTTAATTTCGCTCAATGCCCAATCACGTCCGTTTTTTAAAGCAGATTGCAGCACGCTGTGAACCCCGTCCATACCCAAAGAAGGTGCAGTCAGCAATGCCGGTCCCAACTGACCTACATGGTAAGCGTCCTGACCGGAATCCTTTTGGTCTAGTATAGCATCAAGGCGTTCAAGAGCTGATCCTGAGTAATTTTTGCCCTGGTAGTGAAAGGACGCATTTTCATGGCAACGACCCAAACAGGTCATGTGCCCGATTTGTTCCGCATTGAAATGGTGTTCCAAAGCGGCTTGCACCTGGCCCTGTTTACCAGCACAAACACAGGCTGTGCCATTGCATACATAAACCTGCTTGCCCTTATTTTCTTCCTTTAAAAAATCATAAAAACTGGCAGCCCCATATACACTCGACTTTCCGATCAGGAACTCCCGGGCCAGGCGATCCATATCTTCTTTGCCGGGACTTCCTTCTTTGCGGGCTGCAATTCCCATAGATTCGAAGAGGTTCTCTTCTATGCCTTTGCGAAACGATAATTCACTGAGGTTTTTCGACATACCAAAAGGGCTACCTTACGAAGTTAAGCACTATTTCCATATTTCTCAGGGTCAGGTCAGCAATCTCTCAATATCGGCTCATTCTCATCAATCAACGCTACTCCAACCTAAAATCCACCCGCATTTCATAGCGGATGAGTATAATTTTGTTTGGATTTATGTTCATCGTGCGTTTTTTTATCAGGTATAACAAACCCCTACCCAACTTCCGCTTACAGCTCCTTCAAGGTATACAGCAACTTATCCATTTTTTCCCTGTTCTTTTTCTCCTTGCTGGCCAGGGTCCATGTCATGACCTGATAATAGGTTTCTTTGCCTTCAATATAGGCCACAGAATAAAAAGCATTAATCCCTTCAATTTCGCCGTGGATTTGGATCATCCTGGCAGGCATGCTGTTTACTACCGTATCGATCACGTCCGATTTTTTGGTAATGGTTATCGCATCATCCATCCCATCGATAAGCAGATTTGCAAATCCATCTACATCATCAGAATACAAGGAGTTGAGCCCATTATCTTCCAGGGCCTTCTGCAATTCAGCCTTTGGTTCATCAATAACCACCACATAAAATTCCTTCATGGCATGTTGGTATTGCAGGGAAGCGTCTTCATTTAAATTGGATACCTCCTTTAAAAAAGCAGGAATAGTTAAGGAATACCTGTTGTCAATGGTCACAACCTGAACTTTGTCATTATTCAGGCAGGCAACGAACATAAAAAGGAAAAGGAGTATGGATAGGTTTCGCATAATAGTGTGCATTGAATGGAATAGGTAAAAGTAAAAAAAGCCACACAAAAACCAAGAAGAAAGCTATTTCTTAATACTGAGAAACATATAAATCTTTCCCAAAATCGTGTAGGATTCCGTACAAATTGGGCTGTAATTTTGTTAAGTCAACATTTAAATTTAGCCACTATGGATACCAAAGAACTTGAAAACCTGCCTAAAAAGGACGGGAAAATTGACGAAGCGCATATTGTCGTTGAGTTAATAGAATATGAGCACAATGAAATAGTGAGTAAGTCGATCATGAAAAAGGCGACGGGTTCTATAAATGCTCATGCCTTTCCAAGTGGTGAAGGGCTGGACGAAAAGACCTCTGCCTTTGACACTTACGCCCAAATTATTGACGGTAGCGCCATTATTGTTATCGATAGAGTAGCTACTACACTGCACACCGGAGAAGGCATTGTTATTCCTGCCCACAAACCGAGTCATATCAAACCAAACGGAAGGTTTAAGCTGATTTTAACTGTGATCAAAAGCGGTTATGAATAGAAGTTACAGTGTTCAGTTACAGTACCCGAGCAGCATGTAAATGATCAAAAAAATAACGATAAAACCGAAACAACCACCACCCAGTTTTGCCGCTCCGTAACCTGCAATAATCGTTTTGAAAAAATTGTTCATAGGAGTTTTCTGTTTAGAAAGGGCCTTCGCAAATTTGCCATACTTGCAGGGTCTTCCTGTTGCATAAAGTTCGGAATAAATTACATGATTCCCATACCCTTTCTGATATTCCCCGGCTATAAGCCCTCCATAGCCCTCACTAACTTCACAATATCGCGAATATCATTGCTCAGATGTGGGGTGATACGAACCCCTTTGACCACAGGATGATTAATAGCCACCGTAAATATCTGATGTTTTTCCCAGAAGTAGGCAGCAAGCTCATCAGGACTTTTGCCCTTCACACTCACATTAGCCAGTGCACAGGAACTGCCGGGGTAAGAAGGGGTATTGATGGAAAACCCTCCCGCTGTACGGAACTCATTTGTCCAGCTCTGTTGCAGATGCCGCAAACGATTTTCCTTGTTTTTTAATCCTCCCATCAGGGCATTTAATTTTATAGCTTCACTGAGGGCTTCGATGGTTTGCACAGGACGGGTACCTACATGTTCGAACCTTCGAATATTGGTTTGAGGCATGGACCTGTCGGCCATCAACGGCCATATTTGGGGTATCCAGGGTGTTTTCAGATAGAGAAATCCCAGTCCCAAAGGGTTGCACATCCATTTGTGCAGACTTCCTGCAACAATATCAGCATCACACTCATTCCAGTTGTAATCGATCTGTGCCACTGAATGGGCGGCATCAACCACAATACACAAATCGTTTTTCTCTGCTCGTGCCGCCTTTATCACCGGATCAAGCGGAATAATCTGCCCCGTAAGATTGATCATATGGGTAAGGTGGAGCATTCTGGTTTTGGGTCCGATCTCCTTCAAATAGGCCGCTACAACTTCATCCCCATTATTCGGGACCAAGGGGATCTTTGCCACCTTTAACTGAATACCAAACCGTTGAGCGGCCTGCTCAAAAGCTTCATTCATGGAACCATAATCCTGATCGCCGATGATAACCTCATCGCCTCTTTTCCAGGGGAAGCCCGAAATAACGGTATTCAAACCCTCGGTTGTGTTTCGGGTCAGAGCCAGGTTTTCAGGATCCCAGGTAAAAAAACCAGCCAGATCTGTTCTTCCCTTTTCGATGGATGCCTCTTGTTCACGTCGCATAAACCAGGAACTCCGGCTTTGGATATAATCTTCCCGCTCCTGATGGTATTTCCGAACGGGCAAGGAAGTATGGGAGAAATACCCGTTTTCCAGTTGGCAGAACGATTCTACCCTCGGAAACAGGGACTGTATTTTAGCCCAGGCTACTTCATTGGTCGGATCGGAAAAGTCTTCCGAAAAATAGCCTCCCGATTCAAGTTCGTTCAGCGATGAACGTATTCCATCCTGGATAGTAAATTCCTGGTCCTTAGCCAGCAAAGGGTGCTGAAAAAATCCAAAAAGCGATAGGCTTGAGCTGTATTGCATAAACGAACGGCGGTCCATATTCAAACATACAGTTTTCAGTATTCAATTTTCAGTGTTCCGTATTTCCACCTGGTGTTCGAGTCCATCATCAACCAACCGGATAAAACCTTCTTCCAGTTCCGTGCCATCCAGGGTCCAGACAGATCTTTCCTGATGCTGTTTGACCACAATATGGTACGTAGCCGTTTTGTAGCG
>DQHT01000114.1 GCA_003531115.1 Bacteroidota bacterium
TCTATATTCACCGCGCCAAAGCTGTCGGTCCATTCGGACCTGAAGCTTTGACGCTATGTGGCTTCTAAGTCTTTGTCCGCCATCCTTTGAATCCTGCTACTGCTCCGGGTTCGCCTGCCACCTTCTGGCCAGGGGGATATAGATCAGAAAAAGCAGCACCAAAAACAGTCCCAGATTAAATGTAAAGATGTTCTCGAAATTGTCATTTATCCAGGTATAAAGAGGTGTTTTTACCTCTTCAACAGTTGGCCCATATACGGTGTCAACAACTCTTTCCTCATATTTATAGGTTTCCGACACGAAAGCCACGATAAGCGGGAATACCGCCAATTGCGACCACATGGCCCACAGGAAGGTGAGACCACTAAAGAACTTGTTTTCTTTGCCCCGGATCAACCAGACGGCTAAGGCCAAAAACGCAAGGAAAAGAAAGAGGAAAACAGAAAAGACTCCTTCTTCCTCCATATCGGATAAGCTGAAGACCAACCCAAGCAAAATAGCCCATAAGCCTGTCCCGATCAAAGCGGCAAACCAAATCCGGGCTTTAATCATACGAAAAGAATACAAAACAATGGCGGCTCCAAGGGAATAGTACAAAAGCGCAATGAGCATTTCATATCTCCAAAACCCTTCCCTGACCTCCTCTACCTGTCCTATTGCATACCTAAGGTCATTATAATTGATAATGCCATGCCCGGCTGTATCAACAAATTCATAGTCATAATTTGGATTGTAGTAAATCCAATCGCGGATCATAAAGCCGGGACTTGAAAACACGCTATCAGCTTGCCTGATTGGGTCGAAGCGATGGAAGACTTCATACTTTTGCAGCAGTTCCTGAAGGCGGCTTAAAGCCATACGAACGGAATCCTTGTTCCCTCCTTTTAGCCAGGAAACAGCCCTCCTGCTGTTTTCTTCCTTGTTGATCAAATGTCCCTCATCGAGGTTTAAGATCATCATTTGGCAATAATTCAGGTAACTGGGTGCCAGTGTATCCGAATAAGTTAAAGGTTCATTATCCACATAATTATAATTTATGGATTTGCCTTGCTTTTGAGAATCCTCATAGATCTGTAAACGTTCTTCCCGGCGTTCTTCCCTGGCCTTGAGGGAGTCACAACTGCGGCAGGACAAGAAATCATCCAAATCTATAGGAATAAAATGAAAGGCCAGGTTGATGGCATTGGCTTCTTCCACCAGGTCCGTGTGGGCGGTCATGCTGCGGGCCTGGCTGTATATTCCCTGCCTAAAAGTCAAAAAGAAAGTGGCCGAAGAAAAGAAAACCAGAAACAAGAGCATAAACTCTCCAAACATATACTTTTTGCTGATGGGGTAATGCGCCTTGAGGGGGTTGTTCCGGAGGTAGTAAACCAGCCAGATCAGGAGGATCACCACTGACAGCAAACAGGAAAACAGGATCACATCTTCAGCCCTGAATATCCGGCTTTCATAGAAATTGCTGAATGCGATCAACTGGGTGNNGGGTATAACCCGCCAGATAAAAAAGGCCATGAACAAGCAAAACAAGCGGAAGCACAAAAACCACGCGGGTATTCCATAATAAGGGATAGCGGGTGATCAACCAGGCATTGAGTTTTTTAAACATGATGGCTTATTGATGGAAAAAACGACGTGAGGACTGCGAAATATTACGGAAATAGAGGGTTTCTACTTCATTTTTGGCCAGCGTACCCAATACTTCCGAACTGCTTGTAGCGGCATTGAAATGAAGCAGGTATACGCCGCCATTGTACTGGATCTTGCTTAATCCCAAAGGATCCAGGGCGGCTTTGAGCACTTCCCGGCTGGCATTTACCTCCAGCTCCAGGATCAACTGGCTTTCGTTGTCCTCCTTGTCTGCATTTCCGCTTTTGGCGTCGTAACGGGCCATGCCGTCGCGGATAAAGATGATGGAATCGGATACCTTCTCCACTTCATAAATATGCTGCGAACTCAAGATCATCGCAAATGGTGCCGAAATGGAATTGGCCATAAACTTCAGGTCCTGCAAAATGGTCTGCTGGGCCACGATATCCAAATTGGCCAGGGGCTCATCCAGTAACAATATCTTCGGCCTCCTCAACAAGGTCTTAGCCAGTTCGAAACGGGTTCTATAGCCGGAAGAAATACGCCCCCATGTCAAGTGACGGTATGGTCGCAATCCCAAACGGGCGATCATGATTTCGGTCCAGAGGCGGTTTTCTTCGGGTTTATCGTGATAATGGGATACGGTAAACTGCAAATTATCCATCAAAGAACCATACCAACGGGGTATCCGCTGTTCGATATACACGAGTTTGGTCTTTAGCGAATAGGCGTCCTGCTTGCCCTCCGGAAAGAAATAGCTGATCTTCCCCGAGTCGGGCTTTAACTCGGATGCCAGCAGGCGCAAGAGCGTGGTTTTTCCATTGCCGTTCTCCCCTACCAGTCCGTTGATCTTTCTTAGCTCCAAACCAAAATTCAGGTTGCTGATCTGAAAGCCGCTTTTTGCATATTTTTTGGCCACATTCTCCACGGCCAGCACCTCTTTGGGGCCCTGGTACGGGTCTTTAATGCCCACCCGTTCGATCTGCTCCAAAAGCGGACGAACCTTTTCGAGCCGGAATGCACCTTCATCCATACTTAGGGCATCATTCCAATCACAAAAAGCCAGGGTTTCGGCAAATATTACCGGGTCCTGGGTTTCTATGGCACAATCGAGCAAACGGCGCAGGGCCAGGCCATGGTCAGCCGTTTCATAGTGGGTCAGAACTTCCCGGATATGTGTGGAAAAAGCGTGTTGCATGGGGCAATATCGGTATGGTTGGCCATATATCCAACCACGGGGCAATTGGTAAATGCTAACAGGTTATCTATTTTTCGCTTTACTTTGCAGGCTCAGAATAAGCAAGACATATGAGCACATTCGACTTTGAAAAGCCGATCGCAGAGCTGGAGGAACAGTTGGAGAAGGCAAGGCAGATCGCGGAAAAAGGAAAAGTGGACATGAGCGCTTCCATCAAAGAGCTGGAGGACAATATCCTGNNATCCTGAAAACCAAAAAAGAAGTGTACAGCCACCTGAGCGGCTGGCAAAAGGTACAACTGAGTCGTCACCCCGACCGGCCTTATACCCTCGATTATATACAGGGAATTTTCGATGATTTTATAGAACTACATGGCGACCGCAATGTAAAAGACGACAAGGCCATGGTGGGCGGTATCGGCTCCATAGAAGGAAAAACCTACTTCGTCATCGGACAGCAAAAAGGACGTAATACCAAACAGCGGCAAATGCGCAATTTTGGTATGGCGAATCCCGAAGGTTACCGCAAGGCCTTGCGCCTCATGAAACTGGCTGAAAAATTCAATAAACCCATCATCACCTTTATCGATACCCCCGGGGCTTCTCCCGGTTTGGAGGCGGAAGAACGTGGACAGGGCGAGGCAATTGCCCGTAACCTGCTCGAAATGGCCAAATTAAAGGTGCCCGTTATCTGCTTTATCATTGGCGAGGGTGCCAGCGGTGGTGCCCTCGGTATTGGTGTGGGCGACAGGGTCTATATGCTGGAATATACCTGGTATTCGGTGATCTCTCCGGAGTCCTGCTCTTCTATTTTATGGAGAAGCTGGGATTATAAGGAAAAGGCAGCCGATGCGCTCAAACTTACGGCCGACGACATGCTCAAAAACGGACTCATCGACGGGATCATCAAAGAACCCCTGGGTGGGGCACATAATAACCCCGATGAGATCTTTGCAAACGTAAAAAAAGAGATCAAAAAGATAACGAAAGAGCTGAAACTGCTTGAACCGCGCGACCTCATGATGAAACGTATCGAAAAGTTCTCGAATATGGGTGTGTTTAACGAAGAGCCGGTTGCTTAAGGTAAGCTGCGGCCCCGCTTAAGTCATTCATCAATAGATCAATTAGGCCCATTCCGCTTACAAAACCGTATTTCTCCTGAAACACCTGGGGGTAAGGTGGAAGCACCTTGTTTTCCTGTTTTGGATGGAAGGAATAACGTCCCTCCTGCTCTGTAGGCAAGAGCTCATAGGCATGCGAGGTTTTAAGCTCTGTTTGTATTTTCAGGCGATGGATAAAAAAGCGCAACAAATCCATATTCAATTCCATCAACAAAGCATGTTTTCGAAGCAAAACAGCCTCTATTTCCTGATAGAGGTAATCAAAATAGGGTGCTGAGCGGTAGGCGGTTTGCAGGCTGTTCAGATGGATGCGCAGCCAGTCTTCTTCATAACTAATGCGCAATTCTCCCATGCTGTGTTTTTTATTACGTCCATGGATGGGAATAATAAGCGCCTGGGGACCATTGGGGCCTAAGATCATTACCCGGTTACGGTAGCTCTGTTTTTCAAAATGCTCATGGATATCGATCACGATTTGCTTATTGGCTGCTACCGTGGCCCAATACGGGATGGATCCGAAATACAAACTTTGCAGGCGGATCATAGGCGTACTTTATGAATACCTGTACCGTAATTCCTCACTATCAACTCTTTAATTGCGCCATAAAGTACATAATTCTCTTCGAAATCCGCTCCGTCGAGTTCGATGATGAGGATGGCCTGGTTTTCCAAAGTGCGGAAATGGTCAAGGTAACCTTCATGCAGCTTTTCCAGATAATCGGGTTGAATATCGCTCTCGTATTCCCTGCCCCTTTTGGCGATATTGATCAGTAATTTGTTCACCGGTCTGTGCAGGTAAACGATCAGATCGGGCTTACGTATTTGCGGTTCAATAAGTCCGAACATTTTATGGAAAAGGGAATATTCATCATCCTCCAGCGTGATCCGGGAAAAGACCAGGCTTTTAAAGAGGCAGTAGTCCGCAATAAAACGGGGCGCAAAGAGGTCGCTTTGGGGCAGGCGGGACTTTAGTTGGTTAAACCGCGCAGCCAGCAAACTCATTTCCAGGGGAAAGGCATAACGGGCCGGTTCCTGGTAAAATTTAGGCAGGAAAGAGTTGTCCTCAAAATGTTCGAGCAGGGCGATGGCTTCCCAGTCGACCGCCAATTTTTTAGCCAGCGTCGTTTTTCCGGCGCCAATATTTCCTTCCAGAGCAATGTACCAATCGTCTGCCCTGGCGATCATGTCTGCAAGATACCGGGGTTAAAGGCTTTGGTGAGTGGGGCATTATTGGCCGCTTCTATGCCCATGGCGATCCATTTACGGGTATCGAGGGGATGGATGATGGCATCCACCCAAAGGCGACTGGCCGCATAGTAGGGCGTTGTCTGGGCCTCATACCGGTCGGTAATTTCTGCCAGCAATGCCGATTCCTGCTCCGGGGTGATCTCTACGCCCGATGCTTTTTTATTGGCTGTCTGGATCTGCAAAAGTGTTTTCGCCGCCTGGGAGCCACCCATTACCGCGATCTTGCCTGTTGGCCAGCTTACGATAAAGCGGGGGTCGTAGGCCTTTCCGCACATCGCGTAATTACCGGCACCGTAGGAGTTACCGGTGATGATGGTAAACTTGGGAACCACGGAATTGGCCACAGCACTCACCATTTTGGCTCCGTCTTTTATAATGCC
>DQHT01000028.1 GCA_003531115.1 Bacteroidota bacterium
TCGGGTGAATAACCCATTCAATGGCCTACAATATACACGGGTTTTTTTGAATTACGTATTCTTCGTCAGGTCCTTAAAAGCCATCATATCCATAACTTTTGCCGAAGCCCCATCATAAAAACCATAGTGCCCCTGGTAATCTTTAGGATTTTTAAAAGTTCCGAATACCAAATCAAAAATGGGAAAGTCGGCGTAATTGTAGCCATGCACACCGCGCGAATGATGAATGGCGTGTTGTTCGGGACGTTGTATAAAATAGCCGAGCCATACCGGAGTTTTGATATTGGCATGCTGAAAAATGCTCAGAAAATAGAGCGTAAGGATGACGATGGTGGCGGCATCCGGGCTCAATCCGATAAAAAATGCGAACACGAGACTACCCAGAAGGGTGAAGCCTATCATATCCATCGGACTAAAATAAAAGGTGCTGGGTATATCGAGTTTTTCCGTGCTATGATGCATTTGATGGAAGATCCTCCAAAGTGGATTGAAGGAATGCATGGTCCTGTGCCATGTATACAGGAAACCCTGATACACAAGCAGGCCAATGATGATCTGAAGGGCGAGTGTCAATTCACCCAGATTAAAAATTTGGTAGGCGGCGAGATATTCATCTGTTAATAAGGGTAAGTAGGAGCCTATGCAAAGGAAGAAGGCAAAGGCAACCAAGCCACGAAGGGTGGCAAATTTAACGGAAGGCAGGTTTTTGTTCCTTGGAAAGAGGCTCTCCCACAAATACAAGGCTGCATACATTCCAATAATGGTGAGGCTGATCGGGTTCAAATAAATGTCAAATAGTGTCGGCATGTTTATCGTGTTTTATTTTTTAAACAAACTAGTTTGTACAAATATAAAACGGAATATTAAATAACAAACTAGTTGGTATAAAAAAGATTTCCACTTATCTTTGATCTATGCCGAAAGACGGAAACATTACCCGAGCACGAATCTTAGAAGAAACCCATAATCTGGTCAACAATCAGGGATTTAGCGGAACTTCTATCGACCACATTCTCGAACGAAGTGGAATAACCAAAGGGGCATTTTTTTATCATTTTAAAAGTAAACAAGCCCTGGCAAAAGCCTTGATGGAAGATTTTGCAAGGAAAGACATGGATGAACTCCAAAAGTTATTGCTGGAGTACAAAAAGAAGAAGGATCCTTTAGAAGGATTTTTACATATGCTCGACCTGTTTATTAAGATGATGAAAAAGATGGATCAACCTCATGAAGGGTGCTTGTATGCTGCCTATGGATATGAACCCGGACAATTTGATTCGTCTATCAAAACGATCATCCAAAAGGCAATGAATGAATGGACCATAGAAATAGAAAAAATACTGGATGCCATTTTAGCCAGGTATGAACCAGCCCTTCCTATTGATAAACACGCCCTTGCTGAACAAATGGGGGTCATCGCCGAAGGTTCTTTCATCTATGAAAAGACCATGAATAAAGCGGGAATTACTGCCGCCCAGGTTCAACATCTAAGAAATTACATTGTTCTGCTGTTTGCAGGTCCCGGTAAGGATCGGGTGTAGGTGACAGCTAACAGGCAACAGGGCCCAGGCTACAGGCATATTCCAACAAAAAAGGCAGACGATCCCGCCTGCCTTCTATGTTAAAGGAGTTTAAACACCTATTTGCATCGTTTGTGCAACTGGATGTTTCCACCCTCAAGTGTACCAGAAGCGGTATACCCGTTTGAAATGGCCAAACTGAAAAAGTCGTTTGTACCGGGTTCGCCATTGTCTGTTACGATCACGGTATAGGTAAATGAACCTTTCCCGTCTATTTTGGCATTACCTGTTATTTCACGGGTCACTGAATCGATCGCAGTATATCCTGTGATTTTAGTGCTTTTTAAGTGGAATCCGTTGCTGGTATGGTCCTGGTAGGACAGTTGTCCCTTCAATTTGCCGTTTTTGATCCCGCCTGAAACACCGAAAGTTGCTTTGGTTGAGGTTGAATTTGGGGCAATAATAAAACCGCCACCGGTTACAAAATCATCACATTTCGTGTTGCCACCTTCGTTGTTCGACGATGATGCACAAGGGGAGATGATGCTGTTTACCATCGTTACCGATCCGCCTAGAGCCAACATTCTTCCGGATACGTTCGTAGTACCTGATGTGTTTCCTGCGCTGGTCATGGTGATAGAAGTATGCGCGATCACAGTTCCGATAAAAGAAGAACCGTCAATTGTAGCGGATGATCCTACTACCCAAAACACATTCGATCCGATACAGGTAGTGTTGCCTGTATTGATAGCTACCACGTTTGAATTCGTCATGGTAACAAGCGTGCTGCCTATTTGGAAGATAAACAAGGCATCACTGTTTCCCTGAAAATCAAGGGTGAGGATCCCGTCAACCTGCAAATTGGCCGAGGATGGAAAGGAATAAACTCCCGGCGTAAAGGTTTGCCCGTCCAGTTGATACACCGCTCCAAGGGTTACATCAGCCGTTTGACTGATGAGATAGTTATAAGCTATATGTGCATCTACCTGTGCTTGTGCAGCAACCGGACCACCTGCATAAATGATTTCGCTTACAATGCCTAAGCCGGCTGTAACCGTTCCCGGGCCTTCGATCGTGTTGATCGGTTCGGGCTCAAATCCTGTTATTGCTGTACCCGGACTAACACCCAGATCTCCATACAATACAGAGGCATCGGCATTGGTAACCGTAGTGGCGGCAAGAACAGCAAAAGTCGAAGCACTGCCTAAAGGTACTGAGGAAGTTGAAGCAGCTTTGACCGCTGAGTATTGATTGTAACCCACGCGTTCATTGTCTTTAGCGCAACCTGCGATAAAGAAGAGTCCAGCGATCGAAACGATTGAGAATAGATTAATTTTTTTCATGTTGATGAAAGATTAGGATGTAAATAATTCGTTAAATAATTGAGACCGCAAAGGTGGGCTTCTGAAAAGGCAGGCGCTTACATGGGATGGATTTAATGTTACATCATTCACACTTCGGGTTTTGGGTTCAGGGTTCAGGCATTTTATTCCCGGTGGCAGCGACACATGGCCGTGTACTGTTCCCACGAACAGGGCCATTGTATGATTAAGCTATGGTCCATGGTCTATGGTCCGACGTTGACTACTTCCAATGTGAGAAACATGTAATAAAGAGCCTAAAGAATGTAAACGATCCCTTTGACCTGGCAGTTAAGTTTGCATGTATCACAAATACACAAAATGGAAACACCCACCAGAGGATATAATTTAAAAGTGCCGGTCAATGGATTTGATTTGTCGTATGATGATATCGGAGAAGGAAGTCTACCGATCATCTTTCTGCACGGTTATCCCTTCGACAAAACCATGTGGAAGCATCAGCTCGATAGTTTAAAACCTACCCATCGTGTGCTGGCTTGCGATATCCGGGGGTTTGGAAAATCAACAGATGAGGAAACCCCTTTAAGCATGGATTTATTTGCTGAGGATCTGATTTTGTTTATGGATGCCTTAACGATTAGCAGCGCTATAATTTGCGGATTGTCGATGGGAGGTTTTATCGCCCTGAATGCCTTGAATAAATACCCGGATCGTTTTGAGGCCTTAATTTTATGCGATACCCAATGCATTGCCGATACGACTGAAGTAAAGGAAAAACGCAACCAGATCATTGAAGAAATAAAGCTTGACGGCGTTACAAAATTCAATGAGGGCTTTATTAAAAGTGTGTTTTGCAACGAATCATTCAGCCATAAAAAGGAATTGGTCAAAAACCTACATCGGGTGGTCTTTGCCAATTCGCAGCATATCATTAGCAGCGGACTCACTGCCCTGGCCGAACGATCAGAGACCTGCAGCACCCTGGAAGCTATCAAGATCCCAACCCTGATCATCTGCGGCAGAGAGGATGAGGTAACCCCCCTGGCTCAGTCTGAATTTATGCATCATGCCATCAAAGATTCGACCCTTCAGGTGATCGACAACGCAGGGCATGTATCCAATCTGGAACAACCCGATGAATTTAACAAACACCTTTCTGATTTTCTGAAAGCATTTACCGAAGCCGGTTTTGAGCCGGTTAATGGGAGCAAGAGGATGGTTTAGGGCGGGTCTCACTGGACTTTTTGCGATCTTCCTGGACTATTAATCCCACCATGTGAAGGGGTTTTGGGTATCGGGTTTTGGGCGTAAATACTGTTGACTTTTCTAAAACGGATGCCCCTCTACGATCACCTGGAATTTCCTTTTAACAGGAATTTGAAACGAAACCATTAAACCATCCGGATCAAGCAGCGATTCTATCAGGTAGTATTTGGGTTTCAAGGGTTTTTCGTACAGCTTCTCCAGATATTCCCTTTTATGTCCGACATATCTCGCTGACATGCCACACCCTGCATGTTCTATCTCAACTTTGAAAATCGGTTTTATCGTGTCCAGGATGCATCGGCTTGCCATATGGGAACGGATAGAAGTCAGGGTTTCCTTGCCTTCCGGGTGATCAAAGAAGTACGTTTTGCTTAATTCACCATTTTCATAGTACCGATCCGGATGATAAACCTGGAGCAGGGGTTCTTTTTCTGAAGAGAAGTAGTATTCACGTACGATATGCTTCAGGCTCCCCGGATGATAACCTTCCTCAAGGTAGAGAATATCCAGATTCCAGATCCGCATCGAATCAATACGGCTTTGAAGTCCAATCGTTTTTCTGTGCTCCAGTTGTTTTGAAAATAGGCGATACGGACGTTTGGTTACCTGCCCCGACTCGTACAGTGCGTCCAATTGCACTTTGGATTGCGTGGTGATCGTATCCGAAGCAAACAGAATCGAGCATGTCAAAAGGAGGGCAGTTAGTTTCACGATAACCGATGTTCAGTTTTAAGTTAAGCTAAAATACAAAGAATAAGTTCCAAGTTCCAAAATCCAATTTCTGGTTTGGTACTCTGCTCCGACCGCTCCTTCGCTCTCAAGAGGCTGCAGGGCACAGGCGACAGGCAAATATTTCTCACCCGTTAAACGCGAATTATGCGTTGTACCAAGAGTTATGGTCCATCGTCTATGGTCCATGGTCCAGCCCAACCGTTGACCGTTCAAAATTTCTAATCCAGCTGCCTCCTCAGAAAACATAAAGTCCTGAAATTATTCAACTCCTTTTCGATCATATGCGGACTTTCTGTTTTTAGCCTTTCTCCAAGCCGGTCAATAATTTCCTTGCTCCGGTTGAATTCATAGGCGAAGATGCCTTCCTTTCCCATCGGGACTAAAAAAGTGGCCCAGGAATATTGATGGATGTGTAGAGTCAGGGTTTTAAATCTCCTTTTCAGAATAAGTGTATTTCCCAGAACCGACCATTTCCCGCTAATCCTTTTGTTTCTACCACGAACAACATCTGACCAACTACCTTCTGAGAAAGAGGAATCCGGATTAAGAATAAGAAAATGCCCTTGATAGCCCGGTAAAACGAAAAAATTATACTTGCCATAAAGAGAATCCCTTGTCAGGACCTGGAATGTAAGGGTATCCTGCTTAGGCACGGTGTCAAACTTTCGGGCCCAAGAGTATGTTTCCATGGAAGAAATATTTTTAAAATCCCTGTTGCAGGAGAGGAGGGTTGCCAGAAGGAAAAGGAAGATGAAGGGTTTTATCAAAATAAGAATACGATAATTCCCCCTCAAGTTAACCTTAAATCAGAAATTCTTCCAGTCTTCGCTCCCCGGTGAAGCAGAACTCCTACGTCGTTCGTTTCACCGCTCCGCCGC